>DATHGT010000153.1:0-8849 GCA_035317605.1 Candidatus Acidiferrum sp.
GACACCGCGGGCGGCGGAGCCAATTTCTTTCCCGGCGACGTGCCCGGCGCCGTCGACCGGACCTCCCATTACGGCTGAGGGGCGCGCGGCTCCTCGCGGGCATCGATGATGACGGCGTTTCCCCGCGCATCGTTGGCCACCAGCCACGTGGGATCGCCGGGGCGCAACGCGTGAGGACCGGTGCCCCGCGAAAACGTCACCATGACCCATCCCGATTTGCGCGTGTGGTGGCCATCGTCGAAGATCCCGGTCACCGAAACCGGCTCGCCGACGCGATCGACGAGATGGAACTTGTCCGGCGCCCACTCGACCACGAGCTTCCAGCGGGCCGTGCGCTTCGGCGAGAAGGTCAACAAGCCCTTGGCCACGGTGCCGTCCCCGTAGACGACCAGCGGGGCCAGGATCGCCAGCCCGCTCGGCCCGTCGTTGAGGACCTCGACGTCGCTCAGCGGCGGTGGGTCGGCCGGGCGGCTCGGCAACCCGAAGATGCTCGACCACCCGAACGCGCCCACGAGCAGGACAACGGCCGCAACGACAACCGCATGGAATCGTGTCATGGCGATCCAATCCCCCCCCGGGTGCGATTTCCGTCATGATCTTGTGACCACCCCGGCAGGTCAAGGCAGGACCTGACGGACGCAGCGAACGCGAATCCTCGATGGCCGGGAGCCGTGGCCGTCAGGGCAGAGGAACCGCAACGATGACCACCCGCGATCCCGCGCCTCACGACGCCACCCCGATCACGCTCGCCAGCAACCAGGCCGTGCTCGCCGCCCTGCCCTTCGACGATACGCAGGACTTCGCGGACGCGCGCCGTGGATTCATCGGCTCGCTGCCCGAAGTCGAGGTCAGGAACGCCCAGGGACGGGTCGTGTGGAGCCTGCGCGAGTACGCGTTCCTCGCCGAGGCGACGGCGCCGCCCACCGTGAATCCGAGTCTCTGGCGGCAGGCGCGGCTGAACATGCACCACGGGCTGTTCCAGGTGACCGAGCGCGTGTACCAGGTCCGCGGGTTCGACATCTCGAACATGACGCTCATCGAGGGCGACGCGGGAATCATCGTGATCGACCCGCTGATCTCCACCGAAGTGGCGCGGGCCGGGCTCGAGCTGTATCGAGCGCATCGCGGGGCGCGACCGGTCACGGCCGTGATCTACAGCCACAGCCACGTCGACCACTACGGTGGCGTGCGTGGTGTCGTCGACGAAGACGACGTGCGGGCGGGACGGGTCGACGTCTGGGCGCCCGACCGGTTCATGCAGGAGGTCGTCTCGGAGAACGTGATCGCGGGCACGGCCATGGTGCGACGCGCGCAGTTCCAGTTCGGGGCCACGCTGCCCAAGGGGCCACGCGGTCAGGTCGACGCCGGGCTCGGCAAGGTGACCTCGCGCGGGACCGTGACGCTGATCCCGCCGACCCGCACCATCGCCGAGCGCATCGAGACTCACGTGATCGACGGGATCGAGATCGTCTTCCAGCTCACGCCTGAGGCGGAGGCGCCGGCCGAGATGCACATGTTCTATCCCGCGCTGCGCGCGCTGAACCTGGCCGAGAACGCCACCCACAACCTGCACAACACGTATCCGATCCGCGGCGCCCAGGCCCGCGACGCCAACGCGTGGGCCAAGTACCTGAACGAGGCGCGCGACCGCTTCGGGCGTCACGCGGAGGTCGCCTTCGCCCAGCACCACTGGCCCGTGTGGGGCAACCCGCGGCTGCTCGACTTCCTGGCTCGACAGCGCGATCTCTACAAGTACCTGCACGACCAGACCGCGCGGCTGATGAACCACGGCCTCAAGGCCGTCGAGATCGCCGAGCGCCTGGCCCTACCGGCGAGTCAGGCGCGGACGTGGCACGTGCGCGGCTACTACGGAACCGTCAGTCACAACGCCAAGGCGATCTACCAGCGCTACCTCGGCTGGTACGACGCCAACCCCGCGAACCTCAACCCGCTGCCGCCTCTCGAGCGCGGGCGGAAGTACGTCGAGTACATGGGCGGCGCCGACGCCGTGATCGCGAAGGCCCGCGCGGATTTCGCGAAGGGCGAGTACCGGTTCGTGGCGGAGGCGATGAGCCACGTGGTCTTCGCCGATCCCGCGAACGTCGAGGCGCGACAGCTCGGCGCCGACGCCCTGGAGCAGCTCGGCTACGCCGCGGAGTCCGCCACGTGGCGCAACGCCTATCTGCTCGGAGCGCTCGAGCTGAGGCAGGGCGCCGCGACCACGGCGGCGCGCGCGCCGGTGAGCCCCGACGTCGTGCGCGCGATGAGCCTCGATCTGTTCTTCGACTACCTCGGCGTCCGGCTCAACGGCGACAAGGCCGAGGGCCGGCGCCTCGTGATCAACTGGGTCTTCTCCGACCTCGACCGGGGCTACGTGCTGAACCTGGAACATTGCGCGCTGACTTACCTGGCCGACCGCCAGAGCGATCCCGCCGACGCGACCGTGACGCTCGCCCGCGCCACGCTGAACCGACTCGTGCTGCGCGAGCTGACCGTCGCCGACGGCGTCGAGCACGGGCTCCTCGCGGTCACCGGTGATGCCGCCAAGGTCATCGAGCTGTTCGATCTCCTCGACGACTTCGCGCTGACGTTCGACGTGGTCGAGCCGCAGCGCCTCCGCGGGACGCCCCGGTGAACTGGGCGCGCGGGCTGCGGGCGCGCGCGTCGAAGCCCGTCGCCCGCGCGCTGCTGCTCGGGCTGGCGGTGAGCATTGGCATCACCGTCCTCTCGCGCCTCGGCGTCTACGCCGGCTGGGAGGCCCGCGCGATCGACGCGTTTCTCTTCTTCCGGGAGCGCGTGCCGGCGCCCGCCGTCGTGGTCGTCGCCATCGACGAGGACACGTTCCAGGCGCTAGGGGAACGCCAGCCGCTCGACCGGCAGTTCCTCGCCGACCTCGCCGACTTCCTGCTGAAGAGCGGCGCTCGTGTGGTCGCGTTCGACGTCCAGCTCTCGCGCGCGTCGACGCCCCTGGACGACGCCGCGCTCGTGGGCATGACCAGGCGCTGGGAGCCTGGCCGGGTCGCGTTCGCCTCGCTCGCGCGGCCGCGCGGCGAGGCTGGTCGCGAGCGTTACGAGGCGTCGGCCGCGTTCTCCCCCGCCCTGCGCGCCACCCCAGGCTTCGCCAACGCGCCCATCGGTGACGACGGCGTGATCCGGCGGATGATGCCCGTGCTGCCGTCGGTCGACGGCGGTTACCTGCCGTCGCTCGCGCTGGCTGCGCTGGCCGGCGCCGGCGGCTATGCACCCGAGCGGCTCGCCGCCGCTCTCCACGACGGCGGTGCGCCTCTCGCGCTGCCGGTGGCCGACACCGCGGGACGTCTCGATCGGGTGGAGCCGGTGACGGTCGACACCCTGGCTCACGCTCCGTGGCGCATCGACTTCGCAGGCCGGCCGGGAAGCGTGACCACCTTCCCCGCCATGCCGCTCGTCCAGATGGGCCGTACAGGCGTGACTCCCGCCGCCGACAACCCGTTCGCCGGCAAGATCGTGTTCGTCGGCGCGACGTTCGCCGAGAGTCGCGACTTCTATCCGACGCCGATGGGCCTGATGCCCGGCGTCGAGATCCAGGCGAACATGCTGCACACGCTGCTCGCCCGCCGCGTGCTGCTGCCGCCGAATCCCGTGCTGAACCTCGGGCTGCTCGCCGGCGTCTGCGTGGCCTCGGCGCTGCTGTCGGTGTGGCTCCGCCCATTCTGGGCGACGGCAGCGACGCTCGTGGTCATCGCCCTCTTCGCCGTCGCGAGCTACGAGGCGTACACCCGCGGCGGGTACTGGCTCGACTTCGTGGGCCCGATGGCCGCGATGCGCGCATACCTGCAATTGTCGAAGAAGCTCGCGCAGCGCCGGGTGCAGCGCGCCTTCGGTCAATACGTGAGCCCCGAGGTCATGCGGCGCGTGGTGCGCGAGGGTGCCGATCTCGGCGGCGAGGTACGGACCGTGAGCGTGCTCATGTCCGACGTGCGGGGGTTCACGACCCTGTCGGAGCGGATGTCACCGGCCGAGATCACCGAGATCATGAACGAGTACTTCGCGGCGATGGTCGAGGTCGTGATGGCGCGCCACGGCATGGTCAACGACTTCATCGGCGACGGCCTCCTCGCCGTCTTCAGCGCTCCCGTCGACGACCCCGAGCATGCGTGGCACGCGGTGTCGACCGCGCTCGCGATGCAGGAGGCGCTGGTCCGCCTGAACCGCGGGTGGGAGGCGCGCGGCGCCGCCACGCTCGCCATGGGCGTCGCGGTGAACACCGGCGAGGTCTTCGCCGGCAACATGGGCTCGCCCAAGAAGAAGAAGTACACGGTGATGGGGGACCCCGTGAATACCGTGGCGCGCATGGAGGGCTTGAATCGCGACCTCGGCACGTCGATCCTGATCTCAGCCCCGACACTCGCCGCGGTGAAGGGTCGGGTGACGGTCCGGGATCGCGGCGGCGTGATCGTGAAGGGCAAGACGCAGGCGGTGGAGATCTTCGAGCTACTCGGCGCCCGCGAGGCGTCGACGGAGGACGCACGCTCATGAGAACGCGAGACGCCGTGCTGGTGCTGCTCGTCGCCACGGCCGTTCAATCCGGTGGGCCGGCCTCAGCCCAGCCTCGAGAGACCGCTGGCGTGATTACCGAGATCAAGGTCGCGTCTGGGAAAGCGGAAATCCGAGCGGCCGGCGGCCCGTGGCGGCCGGTCGCGCCACTGCAGGCGCTCCGTGCCGGCGACGAAGTGCGCACGAGCGACGGCGCCTCCGTCGTCGTCCTCTTGAGCGGCGGACGCGGCGTCGCGAAGGTCGACGCCAAGAACTCTCCCTACGTCGTCGGCTCCGTCGTCGCCGACGAGGGCAAGGTCGACAAGGCCCGCACCCTCGTCGCCGGCAGCGTCAAGTTCCTGACCGCGGGGCCGAAGGAGCCCCCGAAGGCGGTGCTCGCCACGCGCTCGATGGCCCGTCCGCCGGAGGTGCTCACCCCGCGCAATGGACCGGTGTTGCCGGGCCCGCTGGCGTTCGAATGGCTGGGCAACCAGGTCTCACGGTATACGGTTCGAATCGTCGGCCCGTCGGATGTGATCGTCGAGCGCAAGGGCGTGGTCGGCGCGCGCTTCGAATATCCCGCCGACGCCCCGCCGCTCCAGCCCGGCGTGGGCTACCGCGTCGAGGTGATCGCGCCCAATCAGCCGCCCCAAGGGGCGACGTTCGAGATCGTCGACCTCGCGCGCGCCCGCGCGGTGCAGGCCGATCTCGGCGCGCTCGAGAGTGCGCTCGGCGCGGGCACGTCGCCCAGCTCGATCGCGGTGGCGCGCGCGGGATACCTGGCCGAGATCGGGTTGCTGCACGACGCGCGGCTCGCCGTGCTCGCGGCACTCGCCCGCGATCCCGACCAGCCGGTGCTGCACACGCTGCTCGGAACCCTCTACACGCAGACCGGCCTGCCCCGGCAAGCGGCCGCGGCGTTCGACGAGGCACAGTCCCTGATGACCCGCGGCACGCCAAGGCCTTGACCCGGCGCCGCGGAGCGTGCTCTTCTACGTCAGCTTCTCGCGCAGGAGACCATGATGTCCGCTTTGAGCATGTTGTCGCGCCTCGCTCTTTCGATCACCATCGCCGTGTGGATCTTTGCCTCGGTCCTGCCGGCCGGCGCCCAGGGAGCACGAGAGGAGCCCAAGATCGCCCTGCTCATCGGCAACAGCGCCTACCGTGAGGCGCCGTTGCGCAACCCGGTGAACGACGTGCGCGCGATGGCGGGGACCCTCCGTGAGCTGGGCTTCACCGTCCTCGCCCACGAGAACACCACCAAGCGCGCGATGGAGACGGCCATTCTCGAATTCGGCCGGCGACTGGCGGACGGAGGCGTCGGGTTCTTCTACTACGCGGGCCACGGCCTCCAAGTCCGCGGTCGCAACTATCTGGTTCCGGTCGACGCCGACATCGAGTCCGAGGCGGCGACCCGGATCGCCGCCGTCGACGTGGACCTCCTGCTCGAGCAGATGGCCGAAGCGAAGAATCGCGTGAACGTCGTGATCCTGGATGCGTGCCGCAACAATCCGTTCGAGCGGCGGTTACGCGGCGCGTCCAAGGGCCTCGCCGCCGTCGATGCCGCGCGGGGAACGCTGATCGCGTATGCCACCGCGCCGGGATCGGTGGCGGCGGACGGGGAGGGAGCGAACGGCCTGTACACGGAAGAGCTGTTGAAGGCCCTGCGCGTTCCGGGCCTCAAGGTCGAAGAGGTGTTCAAGCAGGTCCGGGTGGGCGTCACGAGCCGGTCGAAGGGCGCCCAGACGCCCTGGGAGTCCTCGTCGCTGACCGGAGACCTCGTCGTCAACGTGACCGTCAACATCACGACTCCCGCCGCACCGCCCCCGACGTCGAGCTCAGCGCCCTTCGACGGACTCTGGGCCGTGACGATCGATTGCCCGAGGACGTCCGCCGGTTCCACCGGGGCCGACGGCTACGTCCTGATATTCTTCGCCAAGGTGAAAGATGGAAATCTCCACGGGCAGCATGGCAACCAAGGACAACCGGACTCGCTCACGCTCATCGGAAAGGTCCAACCCGACGGCAGCGCAACCCTCAATGCACGCGGCATGACCGGTGAGCCGAAGCACTCCGTCAACCGCGAGGCCAAGGGCACCCCTTACGGCTGGCGCGGAAACGCGCTCTTCGAGGGCACGCGCGGAGTCGGGAAACGAACCGAGCTCCGTTCCTGTGACCTGAGCTTCGTCAAGCAATGATCCGCTCGTTTCTTCTCGACATGGTCCAGCCTGACACCAGCACACCAGCCCAGTACGTGCCCCACGCGAGTGCGGCGCCGAGCAGCAGCGAGGCGGCGACGCCAGCCGCGTCGGCGGCGCGCGCCTCCGGCGCCAGCGCGCTCACGAGCTTGACGAGGTCATCGCTCCGCCACCGATCCACGGCGAATCCGGGCACGACCACCGCGACCATCCGCGAGACCAGGATCGAGCCCATCTCGTAGTAGTCGCCGGGGAGCGAGGCGAACGGCGCGAACGCTATCGGGATCGCCGCGCCGAGCATGATCGCGCCTCGCCGGCCGCGCGCCCTCGGCACCGCGCGCAGCAGCGGCACCCCCACGAACACCGTGAGCACGAACGGCAGCGCGCACGTGACCAGATAGACCAGGTCGCTCCCGCGCGTATCGAAGCCGCTCAGCCGCCCCGCGTACTCGGAGCCGACCGTCACGTACGGAAACACGCGGGCCAGCCACGCGGCCCCGTAGATCTCGGCGATCTCGAGACGCGTGACCCGGCCCCCGGTCAGCAGGCATCCCCACGCGTGCGCCAGCTCGTGGAGGGGGACGTAGAGCCACCAGGTCACGACCAGACTCAGCGCGATGAGCGCGAGGGCCGCGCCAACGCCCCCGCGCGTGCAGGCGTCGAACGCGTCGAGCCAGTCTCGCAGAGGTTCCGCGACGACGCGCGCGGACGGTGGCGGCACCCGTCAATCATGTCACGACCACGAGGCACCTCGACCTCCGCGCGAGCCGGTATAATCGCGACCATCATGGCTACCACGACGTTCGAGATCGCGCAGCGGGAGCCGGTGCTCGGGGGCCGGCCGTTCGGAGACGCCGGGGCGTACGAGAAGATCGCGGGGACGCTTCGCTTCGCGGTCGATCCGCGGCATCCGCATCACGCGGACATCACCGATCTCGACCGCGCTCCGCGCAATGCCGAGGGGCTCGTCGAGTTCTCCGCGGACATCTACCTGCTGCGCCCCGTCGATGCCGCGCGAGGCAACGGCGCGCTGCTGCTCGACGTGCCCAACCGCGGACGCAAGGTCGCCCTCGGCACCCTCAACAGCACCGTGCGCGTCCCCGATCCGACGAGCGCGGAAGACTTCGGCAACGGCTTTCTCATGCGTCACGGCTACACCGTCGCGTGGGTGGGCTGGCAGGCCGACGTGCCGCGCGTCGACGGCCTGATGGCGCTCGACGCACCGATCGCCCACGGCGTCGCCGGGTCAGTGCGCTGCGAGTTCCGTCCGAACCTGCCGGCGACACGCCTGCCGATGGCGGATCGCTATCACATCCCGCAGCCCACCGTCGCCCTCGACGATCCCGGGGCGCGGCTCACCGTGCGCGAGCGCGTGGGCGCCGAGCGCGTCGCCGTTCCGCGCGCGAAGTGGCGATTCTTCGACGCGACGCACGTGGAGATCGACGGCGGCTTCACGCCCGGCCACATCTACGAGCTGGTCTATCGCGCCAAGGACCCGGCGGTGATCGGCGCGGGGTTGCTCGCCGTGCGCGACACCGCGGCGTGGCTGCGCTTCGGCGGCGCGGACTCCGGCAACCCGTGCGCGGGGGCGCTCGCGCGCGCCTACGCCCTCGGCGTCTCGCAGACCGGGCGCTTCCTGCGCGACTTCCTCTACCTCGGGCTGAACCAGGACGAGCGTGGCCGGCAAGTGTTCGACGCGATCATGCCGCACGTGGCGAGCGCGCGGCGCGGCGAGTTCAACGTGCGCTTCGGCCAGCCCTCGCTGAACGCCAAGCACTCGTTCGGCAGCCTGTTCCCGTTCACGCTCGTCGAGCAGGCCGATCCCCTCACCGGAGCGCGCGGCGCACTGCTCGCCCGCCAGGCGTCGCGCGGCGGTCTGCCCAAGATCGTGAGCACCAACACCGCGGCCGAGTACTGGCAGGGCGACGGCTCGCTCGTTCACACCGACGTGGAAGCGCGCGTGGACGTCGAGCCGAGTCCCGACATGCGCGTGTACTTGTTCGCGGGCTGCCAGCACACGCCCGGCACGCTGCCGCCGCCCGACGCCGATGCCAACACGGGCGGCCGTGGGCTCCAGCGCTTCAACGTCGTGGACTACGCGCCGCTGCTCCGCGCCGCGCTCGTCAACGTGGACGC
>DATHGT010000154.1:0-5904 GCA_035317605.1 Candidatus Acidiferrum sp.
CCTGTATAGCGATCAACGTCCATGCGTCCAGAATCCTCCAGCACAATACGTCCGCGGGCGAATCATAGCTGAACTGACGCGGTGCTAAGCCAACGTTCGTAGCACGGGCCGAGATCCATGCATAATGGCCGAGCCCGACACCTGCAACAGGGAGAACGCGACATGCTGCCAGTCCCCGGCTTTCACCACCTGCACCTTAACTCCGTCGACCCCGATGCGGCGATCGGGTTCTACACGCGTCAGTTCCTGACGACGAGCAAGACCACGTGGGGCGGGCTGCCCGCGCTGGCGTCGCCGAACGACGTGCTGGTCCTGTTCTCGCGCGTCGCGTCCCAGCCGCCGACGTCGCCGCAGACCGCGATCTGGCACTTCGGCTGGCACGTCACCGATTCGCGCGCGACGCTGGAGCGCTTCCGGAACCAGCCGGAGGTCGAGCTGTTGCCGCTCTACACCGGCGACGACGGCGGCTCCGTCTTCGTCAGCAGCGACACGTGGCCGGGGGCCGCCGGCGTCCTCGGCCGCACCAAGACGCAGATCGCCGAGGCGAAGGCCGAAGGCGTGAAGCCGGCGCGCGTGGGCGGGTTCGCCTACATGGGAGGTCCGGACAACGCGCTCGTGGAATACGCCGGCAACCATCCGGCCGAGCGCTTCAACCACATCCACTTCTTCCACGAGCAGCCGTTCTGCGCCCAGCTCTGGTATCAGAAGCACCTGAACGCGCCGGCCTACGCGGGCCGCACCGCGCCGGCCTCGATGACGGAGGCCACCTGCCAGGTCACGCGCGGCGCCGATCGCACGTTTCCCGCGCTCGATCGTGACGGGATGTTCCGCACGCCGTCGGCCGCGGTGGTCTTCGGCGACGTCGCGTTCCTCTCGTATATGCGCCAGGGCGACCAGCCGCTCGTTCCCACCCGCGGCCACCTCTACGACCACCTCGCGCTGAGCGTCACCGACCTCGACGCCTGGATCGCCAAGCTCCGCGGCGAACGCGTGACGTTCCTCGAAGCGCCCTACAAGCTCGGCGACACCCGCGCGGTGATGATCGAAGGCCCCAGCCGCGAAGCCCTGGAGCTGGTGGAGGTTCGCTAGCCTACTCGGACGCGAGCGCTTCGATCGCTTCAGCGAGCGCGACGATGCGTTGCGCCTCTTCGACGTGGAGGTTTTCGATGAGGCGGCCGTCGAGGACGACGAGGCCGCGGGCCTGGGCGACGGCTTCGGCGTGGGCGGCGATGACCCGACGCGACCATTCCACGTCAGCCGGCGCGGGAGCGAAGACCTCGTTGGCTTTCGCGATGGTCTTCGGGTGGATGAGTGTCTTGCCGTCGAAGCCGAGGTCGGCGGCCTGGCGGCAGGCGGCCTCGAAGCCGGCGTCGTCGGCGAGGTCGAGGTGCACGCCGTCGAGCGCGGCGATCCCTGCGGCGCGGGCCGCGAGCACGCACAATTCCAGGCTCATCAAGAGCGGCACGCGGTCGCGGGTGTGGCGCGCGTGCAGGTCCTTGGTGAGGTCCGACGTGCCCATCACCAGCGCGGTGACGCGCGGGCTCGCGGTGGCGATGGACGCCGCGTTGAGGATTCCGCGCGGCGTTTCCAGCATGCACCAGAGCGACAGGCCAGCCGGCGCGCCGTGGGCGGCCAGCACGCCGAGCGCGTCGTGCACGGTGTCCGGCGATTCGACCTTGGGCAAGAGCACCGCGTCGGCGCCTGACGCCGCGACCGCCGCGAGATCGTCACGACTCCACGGCGTCGTGCCGGCGTTCACGCGAACGATCACCTCGCGGCGCCCGTAGCCGCCCGCGCGCACGGCGGCGACCGCCTGGGCGCGCGCCTGCTCCTTGGCGTCCGGTGCGACCGCGTCCTCGAGGTCGAAGATCACCGCGTCGGCCGGCAGGCTTCGCGCCTTCTCCATCGCCCGCGCGTTGGAGCCCGGCATGAACAGCACGCTGCGCCGCGGACGGACGGTCATCGTGGGCCCTGAACGATCATCGCGGCGATCGGCGCGATATCAGTCGTAGACGGTGTCGAGGTAGTGGGTGGGATCGACGATGGCTTCGATCACTGTCGGATGATCGGCGGCGAGCGCGATCTTCAGGGCGCGAGCGAGCTCGGAAGCCGAGCGCGCCGCGACGGCGGGCACGCCGAAGTAGTGGGCCGGGGGATCGACGTGGGCGTGTTCGCCGAGATCGGTGCCGTAGAGGGCGAGACCGCGGCGGACCTGCTTGATCTGGATCAGCGAGAGCCAGCCGTCGTCGAGCACCACGATCGGCAGCGAGAGTCCGAGACGTCGGGCCACCGCGACTTCACCGACGGTCATCTGGAAGCACCCGTCGCCGATGAGCGCGACCACCGGGCGGTCGGGGCGGGCGAGCTTGGCCGCGATCGCCGCGGGAAGCCCGAAGCCCATCGACGACCACCCGTTGGTGATCAGGAACGTGCGCGGCGCCGGCGCCGTCCACTGCGAGGCGATCTGGTGAGTATGGGCGCCCACGTCGAAGGCCAGGATGCCGTCGTCGGGCAGCGTCTCGCGCACGACGTCGATCGCGTGATGGGGCGCGAAGCCCGGCGACTCCGGACGGAGCGCGCGCTGAAACCTCTCGCGGTGTCGCGGAGCGGTATCGACCGGCCACTCGGGGGACAGCGGCGGCAGCGCGGCCAGCCATTCGAGCGAGGCGTCGAGGTCGCCGACGACTTCGTGCGCGATGGTCACGCTCGCGTCGGCATCCACCGGATCGACGTCGATCGACAGCAGCGGGACCTTGCCGATCCACGCCTCGTACTCGACCTCGACGACGTCGTAGCCGATCCCCACGATCAGGTCGGCGCGGAGCAAGAGCTCGCGCTGGACCTGACGTCGCGCCCGCTCGATGCAGCCGAGCGAGAGCGAATGCGCCTCGGAGATCATTCCCTTCGCCATCGTGGTCGACGCGAACGGCAGGCGATGGCGGTCGATGACCGCTCGCAGCAGGTCGGGATTCCTCACGCGCATGGCCGAGGACCCCAGCACCACCACCGGGCGGCGGGATGCGCGAAGAAGCTCGGCGGCACGCTCGAGCGATCCCGACGCGGCCATGGGGAGCCGTCGGCCGACGGTGATGGCGGGGACGTCCTCCGTCGCCGCGGCCATCGCCACATCCTCGGGCAAGTCGAGGTGAACGGGCCCGAGCGGCTCGCTCAGCGCGATCTCGATCGCCTCGACGAGCACGGACGCCACGCGGCCCTCGCGCAGCGGCAGCGTGGCCTTCGTGATCGGACGAAACAGCGCGTGATGGTCGATGGCCATCTGGATGCGCCGCCCGAGCTGAGACGTCGGCAGATTGCACGTGATCGCGAGCAGCGGCGAGCGGTCGAGATACGCGTTGCCGACGCCGGTCGTCAGATTGGTCGCGCCCGGCCCCAGCGTCGCGATGCAGAGGCCCGGCGCCCCCGTCATGCGCCCCATCACGTCGGCCGCGAACGCCGCCGATCCCTCGTGGGCGGTCAGCACGTACGGCAGGCCGCCCGCGCGCATGGCGTCGAGGAGCGGCAGCACGTTGCCGCTGGGAACGCCGAACCCGTGGCTGACTGCGGCCGCGCGCAGGGTGGCGACGATCAGCTCGGCGTTGTTCATGACGGGATCACAATCCCGTCCGCCCGTGACGCTGTCAAGCGCGAATCGGCCGTCATCGGCGGGCCTGCGTCACCGCGATGAAGAGCCCGCTGGCGATGATCACGGCCGCGCCCAGCCACGTGAAACCCGAGGGGACGTCGCCGAACACGAGGTAACCGAGCGCTGCCGCCCAGATGAGCTGGATGTAATGGAACGGCGAGATGATCGACGCCGCGGCCACCGCGAGGGCGTGGGCGATGAGGTAGTGTCCGAGGCCACCGAGGACACCGAGCGCGGCGAGCCCCGCCCACTGCGTCGCGCTCGGCGTGGTCCACGTGAACGGTACGAGGATGGACAGCACGATGGTCCCGACCAGGGCGCTGTAGGTCACGCTCGTCTGGGGCCGGTCGTAGGCGGCCACCCGCCGGGTCAGCAGTTGGTACAGCGCATAGCAGACGGAGCTTCCCAGGATGAGCAGCAGATACGCGCTCACTCCGGCGCCCGGCCGGATGACGATCAGCGCCCCCGCGAAGCCCGCCCCGATCGCCGCCCAGTGACTCGGCTCCACCCGCTCGGCGAGGAGCGGACCGGCCAGGGCCGCCACGATCAGCGGCGCGGTGAATGACACCGCGGTGGCGTCCGCGAGCTGCACGTGGCCGATCGCCGTGAAGAAGAGCATCTGCGAGCTGACCTGCAGGAACGAGCGGCCGACCTGGAGCCGGAGATTGTTGGTCTCGAAGAGGCGCCACCACCCGTGGCCCGGCCCGAGCAGCGCCAGGATGAACACGAAGTGCCCGGCGCTTCGCGCCCACACCACCTCGACCGGCGGCAGGTGAGCGCTCAAGATCTTGCCGGTCGCGTTCATGCACACGAACAGCACGGTGGCCGCGACCATCTGGAGGATGCCGCGCGCCATCGCTTCCGGCGGGGGGGTCGTCAGCGCTCGATCTGCCGAGTCTTCCCGCTCTACTTCTTGAACAGGTTGTTGAACGAGCGGCGGACGTCGTCGGGGCGGGGGCCATCCGGGGACGCGTCGCGCTCGACCGTGACCCGCAGCGCGAAGCCGTCGCACTCGTTGCGGGCGTTCTTGTCGGCGATGCGCTCGATGACGGGCTGGGTGCACTGGAAGCGGCGGACCGGCTCGAAGTGCGTGCACTGGCGGCAGGCGTGCAGCGCGGCGCGGCAGTTCGGGCACTCGGTGAGCGAGGCGTGCGCGATGGGCAGGGCGGCGCCGCACGCGGCGCAGCGGGTGAGCGTACGCTTCTCGAGCATCGCGCCGCGTGGCGGAGCCTCCATGGGCGTCGGCCGCGGCCGCGGGGGATCACGTCGCTCGGACGAGCTCTTGTACCCTTGCTGGCGGTATTTCCGATCGCTCACGCTGGTTCCTCCCGTTCCTACTCTACCGTGTAGGGCGGGATCTTTCGATGGAACATCGCGAAGATCATCTCCCAGTCACGGGCGGCTCCGGCGGGATGGAAGATGTCGCGGTTCGGCAGCGCGTAGCCGTGGAGCGCGCCCGCGTGGACGGCATGGCGGTAGTCGACGGGACACGGCCCCAGAAGCTCCGCCAGCTCCCGCACCATCGACAGCGGCGCGTAGGGGTCCTTCTCCGCGAAGCCGCCGTACATCTCGCCGCGAAACTGCTTGGCCAGGCGATGCGGCGAGTCCGGCGCGTCGCTGACGAGACTGGTGCCGTGCAGGCTGGCGGAGGCGACCACCCGCTCGGGAAAGTGGCCGGCGGCGCACAGCACGTGACGGCCGCCCATGCAGTAGCCGATCGCCCCCACGCCGCCCGGACGCACGGGCTCGCCCCGGCCGAGGAAGGAGAGGATCGCGCCGGTGTCGTCGACGACCATCTGATTGGAGAGCCGGCGGCCCGGCGCGGTCACCTGCTTCTGGCGCTCGGGGTCGAGGGCGTGCAGCGAGATCATCCGGTTGTCGGCGTCGCGGAACTCGTGGCTGATCCTGCCCTCGCGATAATAGAAGTTCGGCACCATGGCGTAGTAGCCGACGGTGCCCACGCGCCGCGCGATCTCGTAGAGCTCCTCCCGTACGCCCCAGATGTCCATGTACACGACGACCGCCGGAAACGGTCCGTCCTGCTCAGGGTGCGTGACGAACGCGTCCATCCGTCCTGACGGCGTGTCGATCTCGACGAAGCGGTCCTTCATGCTGGCGTCAACCCTGGGCGGGGAGGACCTTGCCGCCGGCCTCGACGGACTTGGCGTCGACGAGGATCACCGCGAGCACGCACGGCGCGGCACCGCGGTTGATCCAGTTGTGGATGGTGCCCCGCTGCACCATGACGTCGCCGGCCTTCA
>DATHGT010000155.1:0-2100 GCA_035317605.1 Candidatus Acidiferrum sp.
GCCGTACCGCGCCACCCGAAACCAGATCCGCTTCTTCGGCGCGTTCAGCCTCACCGAGGAGCCGCTGCGCAGCGCCTGCGTCCCTGACATGACCGTGGCCGAGAACATGGCGCTGCGCACGTTCGACCGCGCGCCGATCGCCACGGGCCCGTGGCTCTCGCGCGGCCCCCTGCGCGCCCAGGCCGCGCGGTGGATCGCGGAATTCCGCGTGCAGACCGAGGGCCCGGACGCCCCGATGGCCACGCTCTCCGGCGGCAACGTTCAGCGCGCGGTGCTGGCCCGCGAGCTGTCGGAGAGCGTCGCCGTGCTCGTCGCCGCCAACCCCGTGTTCGGACTCGACTTCGCGGCGGTCGCCGAGATCCACGGGCGCATTCTGGCCGCGCGCGACGCCGGAGCCGCGGTGCTGCTGGTCAGCGAAGACCTCGACGAGCTGCTCGCGCTCTCGGATCGCATCGCGGTGATCTTCGGCGGACGCCTCGTCCACGAAACGTCCACGGCCGACGCGGACATCGCGGTGATCGGTCCGAGCATGGCCGGCCACTCCGCCGGCGCCCATGCCTGAGGTCGACGCCCGGCCCTACGCGTACGCGTTCGACCCGCGTCACACCGCACTGCTCGTCATCGACATGCAGCGCGACTTCATCGAGCCCGGCGGCTTCGGCGAGGCCCTCGGCAACGACGTGAGCCGGCTGGGGGCGATCGTGCCGACCGTCGCCGCTCTGATCGAATGGTGTCGAGCTCGCGCCATGAGCGTGATCCACACGCGCGAGGGCCATCGCCCCGACCTCGCCGATTGTCCACCCGCCAAGCTTCGCCGCGGCGATCCCACCACGCGCATCGGCGCGGCCGGCCCGATGGGGCGCATCCTCGTCGACGGCGAGCCCGGCAACGACATCGTCCCCGCGCTGGCGCCCAAGCCCGGCGAGCGGGTGATCGTGAAGCCCGGCAAGGGCGCGTTCTGGGCCACCGGCCTGCACGAGCTGCTGCAGGCACAGGCGATCACGCACGTGATCTTCTGCGGCGTGACGACGGAAGTCTGCGTCCAGACCACCATGCGAGAGGCCAACGACCGTGGCTACGAGTGCCTGCTCATCGAGGACGCGACCGAGAGTTACTTCCCCGAGTTCAAGCAGGCGACGCTCGACATGATCAGCGCCCAGGGCGCGATCGTCGGCTGGACCGCCCCCTTCGCCGCGCTGGCGGCGAGCGGGAGATGAGCGCTCGATCCGCGGATGCGACAATCGATATGACGAGGTGACCACGATGGCCGAGACGAGGACGATCGCCGATCTGATCGAGGAACGGTTCGGGCTGTCGACGCAGGCCGGGCGCGGCACGCCCGCCGAGGGCACGGTGGCGCAGATGCTCTCGCATCGTGTCCACCGGCGGTGGAAGCCGGATCCGATCTCCGACGAGACGCTGGAGATCGTGCTGGCGGCGGCGCTGTCGGCGCCCTCGAAGTCCGACCTTCAGCAGGTCGGCATCGTGCTCGTGCGCGATCGCGCCAAGCAGGCCCTGATCGCGAGCTGGATCGAGGACATGCCGTGGATCGCCGACGCGCCGCTGTTCATGATCTTCTGCGGCGATCATCGGCGGATGCGGCGTGTGTTCGAGCTGCGTGGCAAGCCCTACGTCAACGACACCCTGGACATGTTCATGAACTCGGCCGTCGATGCCGCGCTGGTGATGCAGAGCTTCATCACCGCGGGCGAGGCCATGGGGCTCGGCTCGTGTCCGATCAGCGTGGTGCGCAACCACATCGAAAAGCTCACCGAGCTGCTGGAGCTACCCGAGGGCGTGTTCCCGGTGGCCGGCCTCACCGTCGGCTATCCCGCTCAGCGCGGCTTCACGAGCATGCGGCTGCCGCCCTCGGTGACCGTCCACACCGATCGCTACGACGACAGCAATCTACCCGCCCTGCTCGACGACTACGACCGGCGCCGCGAGGCGCGCTTCGCGACCGCGCGCGACAAGCAGCGCTACCCGGACCTGTGGGGTTACACGGAGCCCTACGGCTGGTCGGAAGACAAAGCGCGCCAGTACTCCGTCCCCGAACGCCACAACTTCGGCCCCTTCATCCGAAAGCACGGCTTCGCGCTC
>DATHGT010000156.1:0-31367 GCA_035317605.1 Candidatus Acidiferrum sp.
ATCGTCGACGCGGCCCTGGCCGCCGTCGTGCTCGCCGCGGTCTCGCTATCGTGGGTGCTCGTCTACGACCTCACACCGGCGCACCAGCGTCCGTACGCCGGCACCACCGACACCAACTCCGTGCTCGAGCTGGCGGTCGGCCCGTACGGCATCGGTCGATTCGTCCGTCAGGTACGCCCCGCCGTCGCCGCCGGCGTCGAGGGACGGGCTGATCTCCGTGATCGCGCGCGGCTCACGGCCGCCGCCGAACGCACCGCTGAAGCTGGGCCACGCACGGGCTTCGCGCGCGTGTTCGTCCGTGCGCCCGCGGGACCGCTGCGTCTCGCCGACGGTCAGCTCGCCGGCCAGGTCGGCTGGCTGCTCCCGCTCGCCCTCATCGGGCTCGCGATGGCGACGCTCCGCGAGCCGTGGCGACGACCGCTGGCCGCGACGCACCTCTCGCTCATCCTCTGGTGTGCGTGGGCTCTCACGTACGCCGTCGTCTACAGCGGGGCCGGCGGGACCTTCCACTTCTATTACATGTCGACGCTCGCGCCGCCGCTGGCCGCGCTCGCCGGCGTCGGCGTGGTGAGCTTGTGGCGCGCGTACGTCGGCGGCGGTTGGCGGTCGGTGGTGCTTCCCACCGCGCTCGTGCTGACCGCGGTGTGGCAGCTCTACGTCGACGCTCACGCGCTCGGCGGCGTGCGCGATCTCACGGGCGACGTCGCCGCACTGAAGACGGTGTCGGGGACGTGGAGAAGCTGGCTCCACCTCGCGCTCGTCGGCGGCGCATTGGTGGCCGCGATGACGTTGCTAGTGGTCGTCGCGTGGACGGCGCGGGCTCTTCGCGCGATCGCCGGCCCGGCTCTGGCCATCGGCCTACTCACGCTATTGGTGCTGCCGACGGCGTGGGCGCTCAGCAGCGTGCTGGTTCCCGGTCCGAGCGTTCTTCCGGCGGCCGATCTCGGGAGATTGCTTCCCGAATACAACGACGGGCGAGCCCGCCGGATCCTCGACCCCGACGGCCTCTCCCGCCTGATCGCGTTCCTCGAAGCCCACCGCCGAGGCGAGCGCTATCTGCTCGCGACCTCGAGCGCCACGCTGGCCGCGCCGATCATCGTCCAGACCGGCGCTGCGGTCATGGCCCGCGGGGGATTCCACGGCCTCGATCCCATCCTGACCCCGGACAAGCTCGCGCGACTGGTCGAGGCCGGCGAGGTCCGCTTCGTGATGCTCAACGATCTTTCGCTGGTGAGCCGCCGCCTCGGCGCCGAGGCCGCCGGCCAACCCATCGCCGACTGGGTCCGCGCCAACGGAACGCCCGTCGATCCGGCGCTGTGGCGCACGAGCCGACGAAGCGCGATGACCCTCTACGACCTCCGCCCCGCCCTGGGCCTCATCCGAGCGCCGACTCCGTCCGCGAGCTAGGAGACGTACTCGTAGTTGTTCTCGAGCGGGACGGACACCAGGGTGTCCCAGCTCTTCACCTTCTTGCTCACGGCCCAGGTCACGTTCTTCATGCCGAGCATGACGCCGTGGTAGTTGTCGTAGAGCTTCTGGCCCAGGGCCTGGGTCAGCCTTGCGCGCTTCTCCCCGTCCATCTCGGCCACCGTGGCGTCGATCTCTTTCTCGTACAGGCCCTCGTTGAGGAGGGCGAAGGCGCCCTTCGTGTGACAGCAGCGCTGCCAGGCCAGGCTCGGCTCGTCGAAGGGCGGCGCGCCGTAGACCCAGTGGGTCTTGTTCGTCTTGCGCGTGCGGTTCTTGGGCAGGAAGTTGGAGAACATCTCGGGGACGCGGCGGACCTTGATGCCGACCTTCTCCCAGTCGAGAGCCACCGCTTCCATCATGTCGTTGCCGTCGAGGGCGTAGGTGAAGATCATCGGGTTCACGCGGACCTCGAAGCCGCCGGCGTGCCCGGCCTCGGCCAGGAGCTTCTTGGCCTGGGCGGGATCGTAGGCCGGAATCTTCCAGTCTTTGCTGTAGCCGGCGTGGAACGGGTTGTAGAAGTACGAGAACGGCGTCTCCGAGCCCCGCCCCTTCCACAGCCCTGACACGATGGCCTTCTTGTTGACGGCGAGGTTGAGGGCCAGCCGCACCTTGCGCGCGTTCTCCTGGCTCTTCTTGTCGGCGTAGTCGCCGACCCACGGACACGTCGGGCAGAAGTCTTCCTTGTCGGGACCGGTCTGGCCGCTGAGGACCACCCAGTGCAGCACCGCGTCCTTGGTCTCGTGAATGCGCAGCCCGGACCGCTGGGCCTGCTCGAGGTAGTCGCCCAGCACCTGCCCGATGTCGATCTCGCCGGTTCGAAGCCCGGCCAGACGGGTGTTGGCGTCGGGGATGCGGCGGACGATCAGCTCCTTGAAGGTCGGGGTGTGCCGCCAGTGGTTGGCCACGGCCTCGAACCGGTGATAGTCACCCTGCCGGCCCTCGACGTGGCGGTACGGGCCGGTACCGATCGGATGCATGACCGCCTTTTCCTCGCCGACGCTCTCCATGTACTTCTTCGAGGTGATGTTCTGATAGCCGACGAACTGCGAGACCTGGGCCGGCACTTCCCACAGCCGGTTCTTGAAGTGCATGACCACCGTGTACTTGTCGGGCATCTCGATGCGGTCGAGGTTGCCGCGGAAGAACGGCGCCGAGCCGCCCTGGGCGTCGGGCTTGAGGTTCTGCTCGACCGTGTACTTCACGTCCTCCGCGGTCATCTCGCCGTGGCCCTCGTGAAACATCACGCCCCGTCGCAGCTTGAAGGTCCACGTCTTCCCTTCGTTGGACGGCTGGAACGAAGTGGCGAGCCCGGGCTTGATGGCGAAGGTCTTGGGATCGCGCATGATCAGCGGGTCGTAGACGCACTCCCACAGCGTCTTCTCCGACTGGCTCGAGCGCCAGGCGAACGGCGTCTCGATCCCCCACTGTCCGACCGCGACCACGAGCTTGTCGCTCTGGGCGCCGGCGCGCGAGGTGAGGACGAGAGGTCCGGCCAGGGCGGCGGCGGCCGCGGTGCCGGCCCCGCGCAGAAATGTCCGACGATCGACGGATGAGCTCATGAAGACCTCCTCGGTGAGGCCGGCTAGACTACCTCGTCCTTGCGGAACTTCGCGATCTCCTCGGCGCTGTAGCCCGCCTCGCGCAGCACGTCGTCGGTGTGCTCGCCCATCTCGGGCGCGGCGGTGCGCACCTGCGCGGGCGTGCGCGACAGCGTGACGGGAACGTTCTGGATCTGGATCTCGCCGAGGGCCGGGCTCTTGATGTCCACCGCGAGCCCGAGGTGCCGGACGTGCGGGTCGGCGAAGACTTCCTTCACGTTGTAGATCGGGCCGCAGGGCACGCCGGCCTCGTTGAGGATCTCGATCCACTCGGCGCTGGTCTTGGTGGAGGTCGCCTTGTCGAGCTCCTCGTTCATCACCTTGCGGTTCTTGGAGCGATCGGCGACGGTCTTGAAGCGCGGGTCATCGATCAGCGCCGGGACGCCGAGCACGCTGCAGAGCCGGCGATACATGAGCTGGCCTGACGCGGCGATGTTCATGTGGCCGTCCTTGGTCTTGAACACGCCGGTCGGGATGCCGGTCGGGTGATCGTTGCCGGCCTGGGGCGGAATCTCCTTGCCCATGGTCCAGCGCGCCGCCTGGAAGTCGAGCATGCGGACCTCGGCCTCGAGCAGCGAGGTGTGGACCCACTGGCCCTTGCCCGAGCGCTCGCGCTCGAGCAGCGCGCACAGGATGCCGTGCGCCAGGAACATGCCCGCGGTGAGATCGGCGATGGGAATGCCCACACGGACCGGTCCCTGCCCGGGCAGACCGGTGACCGACATCAGCCCCCCCATGCCCTGCGCGATCTGGTCGTAGCCCGGACGGTCGCGATACGGCCCGCTCTGGCCGAATCCCGAGATCGACGCGTAGACGATGCGGGGGTTGATCTGGCTGATCGTCTCGTAGTCGATGCCCAGGCGGTGCTTCACGTCGGGGCGGTAGTTCTCGACGATCACGTCGGCCTTGGCGGCGAGCCGCTTGAAGATCGCCACGCCCTCGGGCTTCTTGAGGTCGAGGGTCATCGAACGCTTGTTGCGGTGCAGGTTCTGGAAGTCGAACCCGTTCCGTGACGAGTCACCCTCGATGTCGGTGCGCGCCTCGATCTTGATGACGATGGCGCCCATCTCGGCGAGCTGGCGCACCGCCGTCGGGCCGGAGCGGGCGCGGGTGAGATCCAGGACGGTATAGGGCGCGAGCGGTCGGTTGTCCATGGCCCGAGAGCATACAGAATCCGGCCGCCGGAGACAAAGCCTCGCGGGTGATACGCTGACCGGCGACCTCCTGGACTGACGAGAGCTACGAGAGCTGGCCCTGCATGGCCTTGAGCCGGCGGACCAGCTCCTGGTAGGACGAGCGCTGGATCACCGAGTTGAACTGGTTGCGATAGTTGTCGACCAGACTCACGCTCTCGATGAGCACGTCGTAGACCAGCCAGCGGCCCGACGCGCCGCGCTGCTGCATCCGATAGTCGACACCGAGCTGGCTGCCCTGCTTGGTGGTCAGCCGGGTGCGGACCGTGGCCACTCCGCCCTCGACGCTATCCCCTAGATACGCGACGCGATCGCCCTGGAGCAGTTCGACCTTGGAGAGATACGCGTGCTCGAAGACGTCGGTGAACACCGCGACGAACTCCTCGCGCTCGGCGGGCGAGCGCTGAGCCCAGTGGCGAGCCAGCGCCCGCCGGGCTGTGTCTCCGAAGTCGAAGATCTCCTCGGCGATCTTGCGGACCGCGCGGCGCTCCGCCGCCCGCCCTTCCTTCTTCATCTCGGGATCCTGGACCACTTTGAGCACCCGCTCCAGCTGCAGCTGAAGCTGATCCGTCGGCTCCCCCGCCCACCCGGTCGCCGGAGCCATCGCACCGAGCGCGAACGCCACCACCCACATCGCCACTCGAGCCAATCGCAAGCCCTCCATGACATCGATTCTCAGCGACCACCACGAAGCCCCCCTCCGAGTCCTAGTCGCGACGTCCCTGCAGCCGCAGCAGCATCAGGAACAGGTTCACGAAGTTCAGATAGAGCGACAGCGCGCCGACGACGGCGTAGGCGCCGGCCTGGCCGTCGGGGAGGGTGAGCGCCATCTGCTTGAGGCGCTGGGCGTCCCACGCGGTGAGTCCGGTGAAGACGATGACGCCCACGATCGTGATGAGGAACTGCAGCGCGTCGCTGTGCCAGAACATGCCGACGATCGAGGCGAGCACGAGCCCGATCAGTCCCATGAAGAAGAACTGGCCAACGCCGGCGAGGCTGCGGCTGGTGGTCGTGCCGTAGACGGCGAGCGCGCCGAACATCGCGCCGGTCACCACGAACGTCATCGCGATGGAGGCGCCGGTGTAGATCAGCAGGATCAGCGACAGCGTGACGCCGTTCAGCGCGGCGTACCCGACGAACAGGGCGGCGGCCGTGCCCGGCTGGAGACTGTGCACGCGGGCGGACAGGAAGAAGACGAGTCCCAGCTCGACCAGCACGAGCGCGAAGAACACGAGCCGGTTGGCCATCAGCGCGGCGGTCAGCGCCGGCGAGCTGGCCACGACGTAGGCGATCCCGGCGGTGATCCCGAGACCGATGAACATCCACCCGTAGACCTTGGTCAGAAACGCCGAGACGCGCTCGGCGGTGGTTGCCGAGGATCCGGCGACGAGTGTTCGCGAGTCAGCCATGGCGGGTTCCCCCCTCACCAGGAAATGTTACACCGCCGAGGGCGCCCCCGACTCGAACACGCGGGCGGGCGTGAGGGGCAGCGCGGGAATCGGCGCGGTGCGGCCGAGCGCGTCGCAGACCGCGTTGGCGATCGCTCCGCCGAGCCCCGGGTTGCCGCACTCGCCGAGACCGCGCAATCCCAGGGGATTCGTCGTCGCCGGCACTTCCTGGTAGTAGCCGATCACGAGCGGGACGTCGGCGGCGCCGGGCAGCGCGTACTCCATGAGGGTGCCCGAGAGGAGCTGGCCGTCGGCGTCGTACTCGAGGCTCTCGTGCAGGGTGTTGCCGATGCCGAAGGCGACGCCGCCGATGAGCTGGCCCTCGACCAGCGCGGGGTTGACCGCGCGTCCGACGTCGGCGCCGACCACGATCTTCCTGAGCGTCACGACGCCGGTCTCCGCGTCCACGTCGACCACCACGCCGACCGCGCACCCCGCATAGGTGATCTTCGGCACGTTGAACGACGCGCCCGCGGCCAGTCTCCGCTCGGCCGCCAGCTCGGCCAGCGAGACCTGCCGGCCCTTCGCGGTGAGCGCGCCGTTGGCGTACGTCACGTCGGCTTCCGGGGCGCCCAGTCGCTCGGCCGCGCGGGTGCGGGCCTCGGCGATCAGCTTGGCCGCGGCCATGTGGGCGGCGTTGCCCGCCGTCACCGTCCCCCGCGAGCCATAGGTCCCGACGCCGCTCTCGACGGCCGCGGTGTCGGCGTGGCGCACGTCGAAGCGATCGGCGGCCAGGCCGAGCGCGTCGCCCAGGATCTGGGCGAGCACGGTCTCGAGCCCGGGCCCCATCGACGAGGCGCCGGTGTCGACCGTGAAGCGGCCGTCCGCACGCGCTTCCAGGTGCGCGGTCTCGAACGGTCCGAGGCCGGTCTTCTCGACGTAGACCGCGAGCCCGAGGCCGCGCCGCGGTCCACGCTGCCGATTCTGCGCAGCCTGAGCGGCGCGCTCGCCCCCGTAATCGAGCCGGGCCAGCAGCTCGTCGAACAGCGCGGGGAAATCGCCGGAGTCGTACACGGTGCTGGCCCCGAAGGACTTGGTGCCGCAGTCGTACGGCATCTCGCCCGGCGTGACGAGGTTGCGGCGGCGGATCTCCGCGGGGTCCAGGCCGAGCTTCCGGGCCGCCACGTCCATCAACTGCTCGCGGACGAAGTTGCACTCGGGACGGCCGGGCGAGCGCAGCGTACCCACCGGCGTCTTGTTGGTCACCACGGACCAGAGATCGCACGCATAGTTCGGCACCCGATAGGGTCCGGGCAGGAGCGAGGCGCCGAACTCGGCCGGCACCAACCCGGCCGTCCGCACGTAGGCGCCGATGTCCGCGCGGATCACCGCGCGCAGGCCGAGGATGCGGCCGTCGGCGTCGAACCCCATCTCGGCGTCGTACTCGACCTGGCGCGCGTGATTGGTCGACAGCAGGCTCTCGCGCCGGTCCTCGACGAAGCGCACGGGGCGGCCGAGCTTCATGGCGGCCAGCGGCACCAGGATGTCCTCCGGATACAGCTCGCCCCGCGCGCCGAAGCCGCCGCCCACGTCGACCTCGGTGAGACGCAGGGCACCGGGGGGAACGCCGAAGATCGGGGCCAGGATGGTCCGGTTGATGTGGATGCACTTGGTCGAGCCGATGAGGTGCAGCTCCCCGCCCCGCGGATCCGGCGGCACCGCGACGAGCCCGCGCGTCTCCAGCGCCGCCGCCGTCTGGCGCGGATAGGCGAAGCGCTCGCGCACGACGAGATCCGCGCGCCCCAGCGCGGCCTCGGCGTCGCCCACGGTCATCGAGATCAGGGCGACGTTGTTCGACTCGGTGCCGGGGAACAATCGCGGCGCCCCCCGGTCGAGCGCCGCCGTCGTCGAGGCGCACACCGGCAAGGGCTCGTACACGACGTCGACCAGCTCGACGGCGTCGGCGGCGACGTAGGGATCGTCGGCGACCACCAGCGCGATCGGCTCGCCCACGTAGCGGACGACGCCGCGCGCGATGGCCGGCTGGAGATAGCGCTCGGCCCCCGCGGGCACGGGGATCCGGTTGGGGATGATCGCGTGGTGGGGCACGTCGGCCGCCGTGAGGACCGCGTGCACGCCCGGCAGCTCGAGAGCGCGCTTGGCGTCGAGCGAGACCAGCCGCGCGTGGGCGTGTCGCGACCGCAGCACGGCCGCGTGGAGCATGCCGGGGACGCGAACGTCGGCCACGAACTCCCCCGCCCCCGCCGCCAGCCGATCACCGCCGATCTTGATGTGCGCCGCGCCGATCATGGGCCGGAAGATCGCACCGTCGCGCTCGCCGTGTCAACGGCCCGGGGTCGTGCGTCATTGACGCAGGACCGGCACCGGCGGTCGGTTGCGCACGCTGGGGAACGATGCTAGAGAGGACCCTCACCCCGACGCTGCTCCCGCCCGGACGCGAGGAGGCCCGCATGCTGTTCCGGAGAACGAAGGGCCCGAGAGCCCACTACCAGCGCACGGAGCTCAGCGCCTACCTCGACGAGCGCTCGGACATCGACGGCACCTGCACGTTCAGCGGCACCGTCATGCTCAACGGCAAGTTCAAGGGCCTGATCCAGTCGCCCGACACGTTGATCGTGGGCGAAAAGGCCGTGGTCAACGCCAACATCAACGGCGGCTGCGTGCTGGTCCGCGGTGAGGTATCCGGCAACATCGTCGCCACCGAGCGCGTCGAGCTGCGCGGCAACGCCCGCGTCTTCGGCGACGTCGAGGCCCCCGTCGTGGTCATGGACGAAGGCGTCCTCTTCGAAGGCCACTGCCGGATGACCAAGACCCGCACGGAAGCCCCCCGGGAAGCGCGCGACCTCTCGGTCGTCAGCCTCAAGCGCTAGCCGATACTCAGCGCCCGAACGAAGCCGCAGCGCTCAGTCGAACGGATTGCGAACGTCGAGAAACCGGAACTTCCGAAAGCCATCCGTCGTCTCGCGATACACGTCCCAGAACCCTTCGTCTTCCGAGAGCACTCGCACATGAGGCCGGCGAAACAGCGACTCGAGATTGCTGACCGCCTCGTCGGGGGACAGCGGGTGCTCGAAGATCGCTGGGTGCGTGGCCACTCTGAGGTAGGCCATCGCCGTGATCCAGGCCAGGTAGACGATCTCACTGCCGATGCCGAACTGTCGAGAAACTCCCTCGCGCGGCGATGAAATGGACTCGACGCAGCGGTCCCGATGAAGGACAGCGCTGAACGAGACGAACTTTGACGCGTGTCGCCAGCCAGGACACGGTCAGGGGGCGATGGCGAGGCAGACGACGCCGACGAGGACCACGGCGGCGGCGGCGAGGCGGGTGGCGAGGTTGCGCTCGCCGAACCAGAGACGGCCGATGACGACGGAGGCCACGATCGAGGTCTCGCGGGCGGCCACCACGTAGCCGGCCTTCGAGAGGCGGAACGCGAAGAGCACCAGCAGGTACGCGGTCAGCGTCATCACCGACGCCACCAGGATCGCCCGCCAGTTCGTCCTCCATTCGCGCTGGAAGCGTCCGCGGTCGGCGAGCGCCGCGGGGAGGAGCAGGAGCAGGGACCCCACGAACATCAGCCCGATGTAGGGCACGGGATGGAGGCGGCTCACGCCCGCCTTGTCGACGAGCGCGTAGGCGGCGATCGTGAGGCCGGTGAGCAGCGCCCAGCCCGTGCCCGGGCCGAAACGGGCGCCCGCGCTCGCGGCGGAGCGCGAGCGTCCGATCCATTGCAGGGCGACGATGCCGACCACGACGAGCGCGATGCCGAGCGCGCCGACGGTCGACGGTCGCTCGTCGAGGAGGAGCGCGGCGAACACAGGCACCAAGGCCACGCCGAGCCCGCGCGCGACCGGATAGACGAGCGAAAATTCGCCCGAGCGATACGAGCGGCCCAGCGCTCCGAAGTAGAGCGCGTGGAGCGCGATGGTCGCGATCACGTACGGCCACGCCGCCGCGGGCACGCCGCCCGGCGGCAGCGCCCACAGCGTGACGGGCAGGAACACCACGCTCGCCACCGCGACGGCCAGACAGAGGAACGCGAACTGATCGCGAGCGCCCTTGGTGAGCGCGTTCCAGCACGAGTGAAAGAGCGCCGCGGTGAGCACGAGCACGAGCGCCGCCGCGGGCATCAGCCGGCCGCGGGCCCGTGCTGACGCGCTTCGTCGCAGCCAGCCGACCCGCTCGCGTCGAACGTCGACAACCAGCCGCCGTGCACGTGGCTCAGATCCGCCACCCGCTGGTGAGCTCGCGGACGCCAGCGAGCAGCTCATCGAGGTCGGCGCTCGCGAGCCGTCGGTCCTCGACCACGCGGCGGCCGTGGACCCACACGTCGGTGATGGCCTGCGGCGACATCGCGTACACGACGTTCTTCAGCAGGTCGATCGGCGGATGGAGCGAGAGATGGCCGAGGTCGACGGCCACGAGATCGGCGAGACGCCCGGCGGCGATCACGCCGGCCTCGACGCCCAGCATCGCGGCGGCGTCGCGGGTGCCCATCGCGAACGCGCGCTCCGCGCCGAGCGCGGTGCCGTCGAGCAGCCGCACGCGCTGGAGCAGCGAGGCCATCCGCATCTCCTCGAAGACGGAGGCGCGGTTGTTGGTGCAGCCGCCGTCGGTCCCGAGCCCGATCCGCACGCCGGCCCGGAGCATCTCGGGAACGCGCGTGATCCCGTCGCCCAGGAACATGTTGGAGCTCGGGCAATAGGCGAGGCTCGCCCGGCGCTCGCCCATCAGCGCGATCTCGCCGTCGTCGAGCCACACGCAGTGCACCGCGATCGTCCGCGGCCCCAGCACCCCGAGCGTGTCGAGATAGCGCAGCGGGGTGGCCCCGTGATCGCGGAGGGTCCGCTCGCCCTCGTAGCGGCCCTCGGCCACGTGGATGTGAAACGGCGTGTTCGCCGCCTCCGCGACCTCCCACCCGGCGCGGATCATCGCGGGCGAGGCGCCGTGCGGGCTGTGCGGCGCCGGTTGAACCAGCGTGGTCGGCGCTCCGCGGTGGCGCGCGATCAGCTCACCGGTGCGTCGCGCGGCGTCGGCCACGCTCTCGCGATAGCGCCGCGGCGCGCCCGCCCAGTCGTACATGGTGCGCGCGAGGACGAGGCGCATCCCCATCGCCCGCGCCGCCTCGATCACCGCCTCGGCGTTGTCGTTGCCGTCGTCCTGGAGGTAGAAGAAGTCGACGCAGGTGGTCACGCCGTGCAGCAGCTGCTCGGCGAAGGCGAGCCGAGCGCCGAGCGCGATGGCCCGCCGATCGAGACGGTCGGAGAACGGATACAGCACCCGGTCACGCCACCCCATGAAGTCGAGGTCGTCCCCGAGACCCCGGAGCAGCGTCTGAAACGTGTGACAGTGCGCGTTGACCGTCCCCGGCACGAGCGCCCTTCCGGGAAGACGAACGTCGCCGGCCCGGGCCGCGCCGACGTCGCCGACGGCGCCGATCCGGCCGCCCGTGATCGTGAGGGCCCGATCGCGCTCCCACCCCCTCTCGGTGAGCACCAGATCGGCGACGAGCCTCATCGATCACGCACCGCTACCGCGGGGCCGCGCACCGCTACCGCGGGGCGCGCGGCCGGCCGAGCCAGCAGGGGCGCCACCAGTTCCAGCGGCCCATGAGACGCATGGTGGCGGGCACCAGCAGGGCGCGGACGATGGTGGCGTCGACCACCACCGCGATGCCGATGCCGATGCCCACGGCCTGGATGATCACCGAGCGGGCCAGGCCGAAGCCGAAGAAGACGGCGGCCATGATGGCGGCGGCGCCGGTGATGAGCCGGCCGGTGCGCTCGAGACCCGCCGCCACCGCCGACGTGTTGTCGCCGGTCCGATCGTATTCCTCGCGCACCCGGCTCAGCAGCAGGACCTCGTAGTCCATCGAGAGACCGAAGACCAGGCAGAACATGATGAGCGGGGTCGCGGTCTGGATGGGACCGGGGGTGAAATCCAGCCAGCGGGCCAGGTGGCCGTCCTGGAAGATCCACACCAGCGCGCCGAACGAGGCCGTGATCGACAGCAGATTCATGACGATGGCTTTCAGCGGCAGCACCACGGAGTCGAGCAGCCACAGCATCACCAGGAAGGTGACGAGCACGATGAGGCCGACGGCGAGGGGGGCACGGCGCACGGTCAGGCCGATGAAATCGAGATCGAACGCCGTCTGCCCGGCCACCAGCACCTCGCCGTCGTAGGCCGGATGCTCCCGGCGGATCGTCCGCACCAGCGCGCGCGCCTCGTCGCTGCTCGGCCGGGCCTCCGCGCTGACCACGAGCAGGAGGACGTGCCCGCCGACGAGCTGCGGCAGCGCCGCCGCCAGCTCGGGCGGTCGCCGATCGCTGGGCAACGCGGCCAGCATCTGATACGTCGGCAGATCGAGCGACGGATCGAGATCCACGAAGCTGTCGACCCGTGTGACGTGGGGACGGGCCGCGAGCCAGCGGCTGAACGCGTAGGCCTGGGCCACCCGCTCGGGCGTCAGCGGCGATTGCCGGCCGGCGTCGAGGACGACGAGGATGCGGTTGACGTCCTGACCCGGAAACTCCGCGCGCAACACGGTCGCGGCCCGCCGCGATTCCGCGTCCGGCGGCAGCGCGGTCTCGTCGCCGGCCCCCACGCGCAGGTGCAGCAGGGGCAGCCCGAGGAGGAGCAGCAGCGCGACCACGGGCAGCAGCACCCGCCAGGGATGCGCCATGACCGTGGAGGCCAGCCAGTGCCAGACGCCGCGTCCCACGCGCGGCCGACCGCGAGTGAGCAGCGGCAGGCGGGCCACGTTCACGCGGGGCCCCAGCACGGCGAGGAGCGCGGGCAGCGTCGTCAACCCGTACAGGACCGCGAACGCGACCACCAGCGTCCCCGCCCATCCCAGCGAGGCGAGGTTCCCCAGCCCGAGGAACATCAGGCCGAGCAGGCCGATGGCCACGGTGATACCGGAGAAGAGCGTGGCGCGCCCGGCCGTCGCCACCGTGCGCGCGAGGGCCTCCGGCACCGGGTGATCGTGAAGCTCCTCCCGGAAGCGGCTCACCACGAACAGCGAGTAGTCGATGGCGACGCCGAGCCCGATCATGCTCACGATGTTGGGGGCGTAGATCGACACGGAGGTCGCGCGGGCGAGCAGGAACGTGCCAGCGATCGCGCTCGCCATGGCCAGTCCGCCGACGGCCAGCGGCAGCAACGCCGCGACTACCGAGCCGAACACGAGCAGCAGCAGCACGGCCACCAGCGGCAGGATGACGACCTCGACCCGGCCGACGTCCGTTCGCGCCACCTCGGTGAAATCGTGATTCAGCGCGACGGGGCCGGCGGCCAGCACCTCGAGCGTGTCCGAGCGCACCAGCTTCCGGAGCGCCGGGTAGATTTCAGGGGAGACGCCCGAGAATTCGAGCGAGGCGAAGGCGGACGCCCGTCCGTGCAGCTCCACCACGGCCAGCGCGCGCCGGCCGTCACGCGAGAAGGCGCCGGGCAGACCGTCGTACGCCGTGCGCACCCGCGCGACCCGGGGGTCCCGCGTCAGCGGCGCCACCGCCTGCTCGACCTTCGCCCGAAACGCGGGGTCGCGCGCGGACAGCGTCGCGCTGCTGAAGATGAGCGTGAACGCGGGCGGCCGCGCGGCGAGCTCCCCTCCGATGCGTCGCAGCGCCCGGCCCGATTCCGTCTCCGCCGGGATGTCTGGGGGATCGAGAGGCGGCCGCGTCAGGATCACGGGAACGGCGGCGAGCAGCGCGAGCGCGGAGGCGGCGAGCACCAGCCAGCGGCCGCGATACACGAGCCGCCCCCACCGCGCGAGCCCGGCTCGGTCCCCCCCGCCCTGGAGTCTCACGCCGTGGACAGTATCAGACCCTCGCGTCCGCCCGCACGTGTCTCCGACGATCGGCGGTGACGAGGCTCGGCGTTTCGCCCGAGGAACACCGCGTGCCCGCTCGGGTCCGTGACCCGTATCTGAAGTGATATAGTTCCACGAAATTCCCGAGGAGGAGCCAATGGTGATGCCACGCTTTGCCCGCGCCTTCCGCAACGTCGCCCTGATCGCCGGCGTCGTCGGGGGATCCGTCGGCTGCGGCAGCGGGATCGTCGTTCACGGTGTCACCTTCGGTCCCATGATCGCGCCCGGGTTTCCGCCGTTCCCGCCCGTGGTCAGCCTCAACGTGGGGAGCGTCCCCGCGTACCGAGCGCCGCGGGCGGGAACGATTCAGAACTTCAGGGTTTTCGTGGACACCAATGACCTCATGGGCGCGAATGTGGTGGTGACGCTCTACGTCAACGGTGTGGCGACCTCGATCACGGCGACCATCCCCATCGGGTTCACGGGCGGCGTCGACAGCCCCAACACGGTCGCGGTCTCGAACGGCGACGTCATCGAGGTCAAGGCCGATCGAACCGGGACGACCGGCTCCGGCCCCTCCGGCCCCCCCGGCCCCCCCGCCTTCGTCAGGGTGAGCACGGCGTATGAGCTGCGCTAGGGACAACCACGTTCATCGGCGCGTCACGCGGTCCGAGGCGAAAGCCGCGCCTCAGACGTGGATGACGACTTTGAGCGCGTTGCCCAGGCGCTCCATGTAGGTGCGGAACGCGTCGTGAACCTCGTCGAGCTCGAAGTGGTGGGTGATGATCGGGTCGGCGACGATCTTGCCCTGGCTCATGAGGGCGAGCGAGCGGCCGGAGTTCATGCCGCCCTCGCCCCGCGCGGCGTAGATGCGCACGTTGCTGCGGACCGCGAGGTTCATGTCCATGGTCACCGGGCCTCCGTACCAGGCCACCACGCCGATGCGGCCCCCGCGCTTGACGTTCTCGAGCGCCTCCTGCATCGAGGTCGGGCCGCCCGCGCACTCCAGCACGGAGTCGGCGCCCTTGCCCGCGGTCAGCTCCCGCATTCGCGCCGCCAGGTCTTCCTTCTTCACGTTGATCACGTGATCGGCGCCGAGCCGCGCGCCGACGGCGAGACGCTCGTCGCGCGTGCCGGTGAGGATGACGCGCTCGGCGCCGAGCGCCTTGCAGAGCTGGACCGCGATGAGCCCGATCGGCCCCGGCCCCTGCACGAGCACGGTCTCGCCCGCGAGATAGCCGCCCATGAGATCGATGGCCCAGAGCGGCGAGGCCGCCGTCGTCACCATGCACGCCTGCTCGAACGTGAGGTTGTCTGGCAGCTTGTAGAGCGTGTTGATGTGGTTCAGCGCGTACTCCGCGAACCCACCGTCGCAGGTGAGCCCCTTGGCGCGGTGGCCCTTCGAGAGATCGCCGTAGTTCAGACACGAGGTGTACCAGCCCTTGATGCAGTTCTCGCAGCGCTCGCAGCCCTTGTGCACCTCGACGGCGACCCGATCGCCCACGCGGAACTCGTCGACGTCGGGTCCCAGCGCGGCCACCGTCCCCGCGTACTCGTGGCCCATGATGAACGCGCCGCTCGGCTGCCCCTGAAGCGTCCGGTGCAGCACCTTCACGTCGGTCCCGCAGATCGACGCGCAGTTCACCTTCAACAGCACCTCGCCCGTCCCCGGCTCCGGCACCGGCCGCGCGTCGACCCGCATCTCGTCCGCTCCGTGCAGCACCACCGCCTTCATCCTCGCCGGCATGGCCATCGCTCCGTCTCCCTACACGCCCATGATGTTGTAGCCGCAATCCACGAACAGGACCTCGCCGGTGATCGCCGAGGACATGCGCGAGGCCAGGAAGACCGCGGTGTCGCCGATCTCGCGCAGCTCGACGTTGCGGCGCAGCGGCGCGTGCTCGGCGTAGTGGTTGAGCATGCCGGTGAAGCCGCGCACGCCGCGGCCGGCCAGCGTGTTCACCGCTCCCGCGGAGATCGCGTTCACGCGGACGCCGCGGGGACCGAGGTTGGCCGCGAGGTAGCGGACGCTGGCCTCCAGCGCGGCCTTGGCCACGCCCATCACGTTGTAGTTGCCGGTCACCTTCTCGCTGCCGTAGTAGGTCATCGCGATGACCGAGCCCGCGCCCGACGCCTGGAGCAGCGGGAGCGCGGCGCGCGTGACCTCCACCAGCGAATACGCCGAGATGTCCTGGGCCATGCGGTAGTCCGCGCGCGACGTCGTCACGAACTCGCCCTCCAGCGCTTCCTTCGGCGCGTAGGCGAGCGAGTGCACGAGCGTGTGGAGGCGGCCGAACTCGCGCCCGAGTGATTCGAAGACCGCCGCGACCTCGGCGTCGCTGGTCACGTCGCACGGCAGCGTGAGCGAGCCGGGCAGCGTGGCCGCCAGCTCCTCGACGTTTTCTTTCAAGCGCTCGCCCTGGTAGGTGAACGCGAGACGCATGCCGGCCGCGCTGAGCGCCTGCGCGATGCCCCACGCGATCGAGCGCTTGTTGGCCACGCCCATGACGAGGCCGGTGGTGTCGGCGAGAAGGGTCATGGAGGATGCCTCCGGCCGCCATGATAGCGCAGCCCGCGGTATACTCGCGGCGCATGGCTGGTCTCGGCATCTCGCTTCCGTTCGTTCCCACGTTCGCGTCCGACGAATTCGCGGCGCTGGCGCGCGAAGTCGAGGCGCGCGGCTATCGCCGGGCGTGGATGGGCGAGTCGGCCGGCACCGACGCGGTCACCGTGATGACGCTGGCGGCCGCGCACACGCGGCAGCTCGAGGTGGCCACCGCGGTGCTGCCGATTCAAACGCGGACGCCGATCGTGCTGGCCATGACCGCAGCCACCCTCGGCCACATCGCGCCCGGACGCTTCTCGCTCGGGCTCGGCGTGTCGAGCCGCGCCATCGTCGAGCAGTGGAACGGGCTCACCTTCGTGCCCGGCCTCGCCCAGATGCGCGAAGCGGTCCAGGTCATCCGCGCGGCGCTCTCGGGCGAGCGCGTGAACTTCGACGGCCGCTTCTACAAGATCCGGAACTTCCGGCTGCTGATCCCGCCGCCGCCGCGGCCCGTGCCGATCGTGCTGGCCGCCCTCGGCGACGAGGCCCTGCGCCTGGCCGGCGAGGTCGCCGACGGGGTGCTGATGAACTGGATCGGCCCCGAGAACGTGCCCCACGCCATCGCCCAGCTCGAAGCCGGGGCCAAGCGCGCGGGACGGACGCTCGACGGCTTCGAGATCGCCGCCTTCATCCGCACCTGCGTCACCGACGCGCCGGAGGCCGCGCGACAGTCGCTCGCGCGCGACATCACCGGCTACACCACCGTCGACGCCTACGCCAACTACTTCCGCGGCTCCGGCTTCGCGGACGACATCGACGCGGTCCAGGCCGCGTGGAAAGCGGGAGATCGCGCGGGTGCTCCCGGCAAGCTCTCGCCGCGGCTGCTCGACGCTCTCGGGGTGGTCGGCGACGAGGCCTACTGTCGCGGGCGCATCGCGGAGTTCGCGCGCGTGGGACTCACGATGCCCGTCGTCGTGCCGTTCGCTCCCGAGGGCGACCGCAAAGCGTCGACCCTGCGAACCGTCCGCACGTTTCCGGCATGAGCCTCAGCGTCCTCGGCATCATCCCCGCCCGGCTCGGCTCCACGCGGCTCCCGCGCAAGCCGCTACTGGAGATCGCGGGACGCCCGATGGTCGTGCGGGTGTGGGAAGCCGCGCGCCCGTCGCCGCATCTGACCGATCTGCTCGTGGCCACCGACTCGGAGGAAATCGTCGAGGTCTGCCAGCGCTACCACGTCCCCGCCGTCCTCACGGATCCCGGCCACCCGTCGGGGACCGACCGCATCTGGGAAGTCGCGCAGGGACGGGTCGCCGACGTCTACGTCAACATCCAGGGCGACGAACCGCTCATCACGTCGGGGCACATCGCGGCGCTGGTGAGACCCTTCATCGAGCTTCCGGACACGCAGGTGACCACTCTCCGCATCCGCGCCACCGACGAAGAGGCGCAGAGCCCCACCGTGACCAAGGTCGTGTGCAACGCCGACAACGGCGCGCTCTACTTCTCGAAGTTGCCGATCCCCTTCGATCGCGGCGGGACCGGCGTGGTCCGCTACAAGCACCCGGGCTGCTACGCGTATCGGCGGGTGGCGCTCGAGCAATTCCACCGACTGCCGCCCTCGCCCCTCGAGCGTGCCGAGGGTCTCGAGCAGCTCCGCTTCCTCGAAGCCGACATCCCGATCATCGCGGTCGAGACCACGGAGCCCACCATCGGCGTCGACACCGAGGAAGACCTGCGCGCGGTCGAAGCGATCTTCGCCGCCCGCCGCTGACGCTACAGTCCCCGTTCGGCCCCGCGGACGATGGTCTTCACGACCACTTCACCGCTCGCGTCGCGATGGACGAGCTTGTCGCCCTCGCGCAGCATCACCCTGACGCCGAGCTCCGGTGTGATGGGCACGCGCGTGACGCCGCGGGGTCTCACTCCGAACATGACGGCTACGAGCTTTTTGATGGTCATGGTGCGGGGAAGGGCTGCAAACGCGGCGCCAGCGACTTGCTGGTGCGTTTGACACCTTGCGGCTAAGGTGGTATCACAACGTCGTTTTTCGCCTCGACGAACACCTCGAAAGGGAGTGTGCCATGAGCGCAGACTCTGTGAACCGCCGAACATTCCTGAAAGTCACCGGAGCGACCGCGGGCATCCTCGCCGCCGGCCGCGCGCCGGCCTTCGCGCAGGGAACGAAGCTGCACATCTTGCGCTGGAACGATTTCATCCCCGAGGCGGACGTGGAGCTGAAGCGGCAGGCCCCGGAAGCCTCGAAGGCGCTGGGCGCCGAGGTCACCTTCGAGTTCATCAACGGCAACGATCTGCAGCCGCGCATCACCGCCGGCGTCCAGTCGGGTAGCGGCGCCGACATCATCCAGATGCTCTGGAACTGGCCGCACCTCTACGCCAACTCGCTGGTGGACGTCTCCGACGTGGCCGAGCCCATCGGCAAGAGCCAGGGCGGGTTCTACGACATCTTCAGCGCCAGCGCCAAGGTGGGCGGCAAGTGGCTGTCGATGCCGCACGGCGTCGGCGCCAACGCGGTCGCCTATCGCAAGTCCTGGTTCAACGAGATCGGCATCAAGGAGTTCCCGAAGACGAGGGACGAGTACCGCGAGGTCGGCAAGAAGCTCAAGGCCAAGGGCAAGCCGGTCGGCCAGGCGCTCGGCCACAGCTTCGGTGATCCGCCGACGTTCGCGTATCCGTTCCTGTGGGACTTCGGGGGCGCCGAGGTCGACAAGACCGGCAAGAAGGTCGTGCTCAACTCCAAGGGCACGCTGGAGGCCGTGAAGTTCATCCAGGCCTTCTGGAAGGACGCGTGCGACGAGGGTGGCCTGGCCTGGGACGACACCAACAACAACCGGGCGTTCCACGCCGGCGAGATCGGCGCCACCCTGAACGGCGCCTCGATCTACATCGTGGCCAAGCGCCAGAAGGAAAAGCTCAAGGACGAGAAGGGCGAGCCGCTGTTCCAGGACATCGAGCACGCGGCGCTGATGCCGAAGGGTCCGGCCGGACAGTTCGCGCTCTACGTGCCCTTCCAGCACTCGGTCATGAAGTATTCGAAGAACCAGAAGCTCGCCAAGGACTTCCTGAAGTGGCTGCACCAGGACGCGAACTACGGCAAGTGGTTCGAGGTCAACGAGGGCTACAGCGTCGGCTCGACCAAGAAGTGGGAAGAGAACCCGATGTGGTCGAGGATCGACAAACCCCTGCAGGTGTTCCGCCAGGCGGCGCGGGCCTCGCTGATGCTCGGCCATCCCGGCCCCGCCACCGCGAAGGCGACCGAGTCGTACACGAAGTACATCATCGTCGACATGTTCGCCAAGGCCGTCCAGGGCACGAAGGCCGAGGACGCGGTGAAGTGGGCCGAGACGGAACTCAAGAAGATCTACGAGGGCTAGCCACCATGACGACGCCACTGCACCGCCGGACGTTCCTGCAAACGACGGGCGCCGGGCTCGGCGCCATCCTCGCCTCCCGCACCGCGCCCGCGTTCGCCCAGGGGACGAAGATCCACCTGCTGCGCTGGAACGACTTCATCCCCGCCTGCGACGTCATCCTCCGCGAGAAGCTGCTGCCCGAGGCCAACAAGGCGCTGGGTGCGGAGATCCAGCTCGAGACCATCAACGCCAACGACCTGCAGCCGCGCATCACCGCCGCCATCCAATCGGGCAGCGGCGCCGACATCATCATGACCCTGCACAACTGGCCGCACCTCTACCAGAGCAGCGTCGTCGACATGACGGACCTCGCCGAGTGGCAGGCCAAGGAGCAGAGCGGCTTCTATCCCCAGTCCGAGCAGGCGGTGAAGGATGGCAAGCGGTTCCTCGCGCTGCCCTGGAGCATCTCCGGGCTCATGATCGCCTACCGCAAGTCGTGGTTCGCCGAAGTGGGGGCCAGCGCGCCGCCCAAGACGCTGGAGGAGTACCGCGACCTCGGCATGAAGCTGAAAAAGAAGGGACACCCGATCGGGCAGACCCTCGGCCACACCTTCGGCGACGCGCCGGCCTGGTCGTATCCGCTGCTGTGGAACTTCGGCACCGCCGAGACCGACAAGGCCGGCAAGAGCGCGCTCGACAACAAGCAGACCGTCGACTCCGTGAAGTGGATGACCTCGTTCTGGAAGGACGCCTGCGACGAGGGCGGCTTCGCGTGGGACGACACCAACAACAACCGCGCGTTCCTGGCCGGCGAGATCTCGGCCACCCTCAACGGCGCGTCGATCTACATCGCGGCCAAGCGCGGCCAGGAGAAGATCAAGGACGACAAGGGCGAGCCCATGGTGCGGGACATCGACCACTTCCCGATCCCCAACGGCCCCGCCGGATCGTGGGGGTATCACATCCCGTTCTCGCACATGGTCATGAAGTATTCGAAGAACCAGAAGGTGGCCAAGGACTTCCTGAAGTGGCTCCACGGCAAGGAGCAGTTCCAGCGCTGGTTCGAGGTGGCGGAGGGCTTCTCGGTGGGCTCGACCAAGTACTGGGAGCGCTCGCCGATGTGGGACAAGCTCGATCCCGCCATGAAGCTCTACCGCACGGCGGCCCAGGCCTCGCGCATGGTCGGCTACGCGGGCCCGCCCAACGCCAAGGCCAGCGAGGTCTATTCGAAGTACATCATCACCGACATGTACGCCAAGGCCGCCCAGGGCCTGAAGGCCGAGGACGCGGTCAAATGGGCGGCCGGTGAGCTGAAGAAGATCTACGGATAGCACGTGAAGAAGCCCATCGCGGGCGGCGCGGGGGGCGCCACGGACAGCGCCGGGAGCGCGCCGCTGGACGTCGCGCTCCCCCGTCCCCGGACGTCGCGGCCGTTCTCCCTCACCGGCGTCCTCGAGCACGAGGGCCTGCTGGCCGGCGCCCTGCTGGCGCCGGCGGTGCTGCTGCTCGGCGTGTTCATCGCGTATCCGTTCGTGATGGGGGTCTGGCTCGCGCTGTCCAACACCAGCGTGGGCAACGTCGGGCACTTCGTGGGGCTGACCAACTTCGTCAAGGCCTGGAACGACTCGATCTTCCAGATCGCCTTCAGGAACACGTTCGTCTACACGTTCTGGGCGACGATCTTCAAGCTGGCCCTGGGCATGTGGCTGGCCCTGCTCCTGAACCGCAGCTTTCGGGGCAAGCGGATCGTGCGGGCCTCGATGCTGCTGCCGTTCATCGTGCCCACCGTGCTCTCCACCTTCGCCTGGCGGTGGATGTTCGACCCGACCTTCAGCGTGCTGAACTGGCTCCTCTATCGCTCCGGCATGATCGTCACCAAGGTGCCGTTCCTCTCCGACGGCGTGTACGGGCTCTGGTGCGCGATCGTGGTCAACACGTGGCGCGGCATGCCGTTCTTCGCGATCACCCTGCTGGCCGGGCTTCAGACCATCAACCCGGACCTGCACGAGGCGGCCTCGCTCGACGGGGCCAACGGCTGGAAGCGGTTCTGGCACGTCACCTGGCCGCTGCTCAAGCCGGTCACGCTGGTGGTCGTGGTGTTCTCGGTCATCCAGACGTTCTCGGACTTCCAGCTCATCTACGTGCTCACCGGCGGCGGCCCCGCGAACTCCACGCACCTGCTCGCGACCTACGCCTACCAGATCGGGGTGGCCACGGGCCTCCTGAGCGAGGGCGCCGCGATCTCGCTCTTCATGCTGCCGGTCCTGTTCATCGTGGTGTGGCTGCAGCTGCGCTACCTGCGGCGGCTGGAAGGCGCGTGACGCGATGATCGAGCCGCGCTGGAAGACGTGGGTGTACTTCTACGTCCCCCTCACCGTGTTCGTGGTGGGGACGCTGTTTCCGTTCTACTGGATGCTGGTCACGGCCGTCCGCCCCGACGCCGAGCTGTACCGATCGTGGCGGGCCGCGACCAACACCCCGTTCTGGACGCTGCACCCGACGCTGGAGCACTTCCGCGACCTGATGGAGAAGACGACGTTTCCGATCTGGCTCTGGAACACCTTCTTCATCGCGGTGGTCTCCACGGCCATCTCGCTCTTCTGCGGATTGCTGGCCGGCTACGCGCTGGCCCGGCTGAAATTTCCGATGGCGGGGACGCTGGGCACCTCGATCTTCGTGACGTACCTGGTGCCGCCCACGCTGCTTTTCATCCCGCTGGCCAACATCATCCGAGAGTTCCACCTCGGCAACACGCCGTGGGCACTCATCCTGACCTATCCGACGTTTCTGATTCCCTTCTGCACCTGGCTGCTCATGGGCTACTTCAAGACCATTCCCAAGGAGCTGGAGGAGTGCGCGCGCATCGACGGGGCCACGCGGTTCGGGGCCATGATCCGCATCATCTTCCCGATCGCGGTGCCGGGCATTCTCTCGGCGGGGATCTTCGCCTTCACGCTGTCGTGGAACGAGTTCATCTACGCGCTGGTCTTCCTCTCCTCTCCGGAGCGCAAGACCGTCCCCGTGGGCGTCGTCTCCGAATTGATCCGCGGTGACATCTACTTCTGGGGCCAGCTGATGGCCGGCGCCCTCCTGGGCTCCATCCCGGTGGCCCTGGTGTACTCGTTCTTCGTCGAGTACTACGTCACCGGCCTGACCGGCTCCGTCAAAGGCTAACCGTGTAAAATAGCCGCTCCGAGCGAGCGACGAATGTCGGACGAGGGCGAAGCCCTTCTCCGAGGGGGGATCTCATGGCGCAAGTGTTGATGAAAGACCTGAACAAGAAGTACGACGAGGTCCACGCGGTCAAGGACGTGAACCTCCACATCCGGGACAAGGAGTTCGTGGTGCTGGTCGGCCCGTCGGGGTGCGGCAAGTCGACCACGCTCCGCATGGTCGCCGGGCTGGAGGAGATCTCGGGCGGCGAGATCACCATCGGCGACCGCGTGGTGAACGACCTGCCGCCCAAGGATCGCGACATCGCGATGGTGTTCCAGAATTACGCGCTGTATCCGCACATGACCGTGTACGACAACATGGCCTTCGGCCTGAAGATGCGGAAGTTCCCCAAGGCCGAGATCGCCCAGCGCGTGCAGTCGGCGGCCGAGATCCTGGGCATCCACGACCTCCTCAAGCGCAAGCCGCGCCAGCTCTCGGGCGGCCAGCGCCAGCGCGTGGCCGTCGGGCGCGCGATCGTGCGCCATCCGCAGGTGTTCCTCTTCGACGAGCCGCTCTCGAACCTCGACGCCAAGCTGCGCGTGCAGATGCGGGTCGAGCTCAAGCGGCTGCACGACCGGCTCGAGACGACCGCGATCTACGTCACCCACGACCAGGTCGAGGCCATGACGCTCGGCGACCGCGTGGTGGTCATGAAGGACGGCTGGGTGCAGCAGGTGGGCGAGCCGCTCGAGCTCTACGGCAAGCCGGCCAACCGGTTCGTCGCCGGCTTCATCGGCTCGCCGGCCATGAACTTCGCCGACGTGATCATCGCCGAGGCCAACGGAGGCGTCTGGGTCGAGGCCCCTGGCCTTCGCGTGAAGATCGCCGCCGACCGGGCCGAGCGCATGCGCGCCTACAAGGGCCAGCACGTGACGCTCGGGGTGCGTCCCGAGGACCTGCAGCCAGCAACCGGTGACGATTCACCGGACCGGACGTTCGATGCCGTGGTCGAGGTCGTGGAGCCGCTCGGCTCCGAGATCCTCCTCGACGTCAAGGCCGCGGGAGCCAGCATGGTCGCGCGCGTGGATCCGTCGGTACGCGTGAAGGTCCACGAGCCCATCCGTCTGTCGCTCGCGCCGGAGCGACTGCACTTCTTCGACCTGAAGACCGAACAGGCGATTTGAACTCGGAGGGGGGCTTCGGCCCCCCTTCCGACGCTCGTCGCTCGCTGGAGGCTCGCTCCTCACTGCCTCCCCCCAGCACCAGGATTGCGCCGGCAAAGCCGGCGCTCGGAGTGGCGACGCATGAAGCGTTGCGATCTCTCGCGATGACTCGCCCGGTAGCCGCCGCGCGGCGGCGTGAGATTCGGGTCGCCTACCTGCTGCTGTCGCCTGCCGTGCTGCTTCTCCTCGTGGTGCTCGGGTATCCCATTGGGTGGGAGGTGTGGACGAGCCTGACGGATCTTTCGCCGTTGAAGGACGGGGGGGCGGCGTTCGTCGGGATGGAGAATTACCGGCGCTTTCTGAGCGACGGGGAGTTCTGGCGGGCGGCGACGGTGACGGTCGTGTACGCGGTGGTGACCAGCGTCGCCAAGGTGGCCATCGGGGTGGGGTTCGCGCTGTTGCTGGCGCGGCCGTTTCGGGGGCGGGCGCTCGTGTTCCTGGCCATGTTCCTGCCGTGGGCCTACCCGTCCAGCGTGAGCGTGATCGGGTGGTACTGGACGCTGAACCCGCCGATCTCGACCGCGTACAGCGTGTTCATGGGTCACATCAAGCAGGCGGTGGACGGGGCACTCGGCGGCGGCGCGTGGAGCTTCTTCAGCGTCACGCTGTTCAACGTGTGGCGCGGCAGCTCGTTCATCGGCGTCCTGCTGCTGGCCGGGATCAACGCGGTGCCGCCCGAACTGTTCGAGTGCGCGCTGCTCGAGTCCAAGAGCGCCTGGCGCCGGTTCTGGATGGTGACGGTACCGCTGCTCAAGCCGTTCCTGGCCCTGGCGATATTCCTGTCGCTGACCACCGCGTTCGTCGATCTCGCCAACGTGTGGATGCTGACGGGCGGCCGGATCGTGTTCCCGGTGATCGGCACGCAAGCGTACTGGCTCGCCATCCGCGGCGGGCAGTTCGGGCCGGCCTCCGCGCTGTCGCTGATGCTGGTCCCCTTCCTGCTCGCCGTGCTGCTGCTGCTGTTCCGGGTCTTCGACGCCCCCGAGCGGGAGCGCGCGTGAATCCGCGGCCCTGGTGGAAGTCGCTCGGCCACGCGGGCCTGCTCCTGGTCGCCACGGTCTACTGCCTCTTTCCGATCTACTTCATGCTCGTGCAGTCGCTCAAGACCGCCCAGGAGGACGTCTTCGGCAACCCCCTGATCGTGGTGAACCCGACCTTCGAGAACTTCGCCGAGCTGTTCGAGCGCGAGGCCGAGGTCCGCGGCTTCATCGGCCGCACGCTCCGGCGCTCGTACCCGTTCCTGGACTGGATGGAAAACACGCTGGTGGTCTTCGCGGGCTCGGTCAGCCTCACGCTGGTGGTCAGCCTGCTCGCCGCCTACGCGCTCGGACGGCTGCGCCCGCCCGGCTTCCGGTGGTGGCGCCGCGTGATCTTCGCGACGTACGTGATCCCGCACACGATCCTGTTCGTGCCGCTGTATCAGGTCGTGCTCGCCCTGCACCTCGACGACAACCTGCTGGCGTTGCTGCTGGTCTATCCCACCCTCGCGCTGCCCTTCTGCGTGTGGATCCTCTCCGCCTACTTCCAGCACCTGCCGCGCGAGGTCGAAGAGGCGGCGCTGATCGAGGGCGCGGGCCGGGTCCGGGCGTTCTTCTCCATCATCCTGCCCATGAGCTGGCCCGTGGTGGTGGCCGCCGGCATCTTCACGCTGGGCACCATCGCCAGCGACTTCACGCTCGCCTCGGTCTTCCTCCTCGACGCCCAGAACCAGACCATCCCCGGCGGTCTCGGCACCATGGACGTCGCCCTCGACGAGCTCCTCGCCGTCGCCGGCATCAACCTCATGGCCATCCCGGTCGTCCTCATCTGCGCCCTCTTCGCCCGCAGCTACGTCCGCGGCCTCACCGCCGCCATGATCGAAGGGGCGTGAAGTACGCGAAACCAGCTCACTTCAATCTGATGATCCTGTGCAACGCCGTCTCCGCGATATACAGCGCACCGCTCGGATCCACGGCGATGCCCTGGGGATCTCCGAGGCCGCTGGCGACGCTGGTGACGGCGCCAGCCGGGGAGACGCGGTAGACCTCGCGGATGTGAAATCCGGCGCTGACGTAGACGCTGCCGTCGGGAGCGACGGCCATGCTGGTCCGGTTGAAGTGGCCGGACGGGAGCCGGGTGACTCGCCGCAGCAAACCGTCCGTCGAGAGCACGAAGACTTCTCCAATGGACGTGAGCAGGGTGAGCTCCCCCGCGCCGCGCGCGACGACCGCGATGAACTTGTTGAGCGGCTCGCCGACGACCTTGCGCATCGGCGGGCGCGGGAAGATCGGGGGCACCAGCTCGAGCCGCCGCGGGAGCGGAATGCCGGCGTCGGGGTCGACGCGGAAGACCAGCGGGCCCTGGTAGTCCTCGGTGGCGAGCCACGCGAGCGACGGGGGCGGCGGGGCCTCGGAGCGGAGCTGGCTCTCGAAGCTCGCGTAGTCGAGCACGGCCAGCCGGCCGAACGCGTCGATCGCGAAGCTCGACCCGCCCAGCAGGTGGTTCAGGCCGACCACGACCGGGACCAGGCGCTTGTCGGCGCCGAAGCGATAGATGCGATTGCCGTTTTCCTCTCCGAGGAACAGATCGTCGGTCTTGGGGTGAACCGCCAAACTGCCCAGCGCGTTCTTGCGCGGCCCCTCGGCGAACGGGATCACGACGCGCGGCACCAGCGCGGCGTTGATGGGCACGCCGGCCGCGGGATCGAGCCAGAAGATCTCGGCCGCGGCGTCGCCGCGCCAGCCGTGGCTCAGGACCACCAGCCGGCCGGACGCGGTCAGCGCGAGCTGCGCCGGCCGCGGCACGTCCGTGGCGACCACCTCGATCCGCATCCCCTCGGCCAGCCGCGGCTCGGCCAGACCGCGGTGCGGGGCGAGCGCGGCGCCGACGGCCAGCGTGGCGGCGAGGACCGCCCACGATAGCCTTGACACAATGAAAGACCGAATGCTAGGTTGCGCGCACCCGGACATCATCGAAGTTCACCCGCTTTCGCGAGGAGTGGCCCACATGCCCACGAAGATCTCCCTCGCTGTCCCCATCGCACTTCTCATCGCGCTGGCTCACCTGCCGGCCGGCGCCCAGGACTCGAACGCTCCGAAGGACGTTACGCTTCGGCCGCTGGTGACCTCGCTGGGCGGATTCAGCGCCACCGTCAACGCGCCGATTTTCGTGACGGGCTCGACGGTCACGCTGGGGCCGGGAGGACAGACCGGCCGGCAGCAGTTCAGGGTGCCGACGTACGTCTACGTCGTGGAGGGCATCCTCACCACCATGTACGAGGCCGGCCCGGTTGGAATCATGGGTGCGCAGTACCACTCCGCCGGCCAGTCCTTCATGGACAACGGCGGATGGTGGCACAACTACACCAACAAGACCGACAAGCCCGTGAAAGTCCTCATCCTGCACCTCGGCTACCCCGGCCGCCCCGACCCCATCCAGAAGCCCGAAGCGGACTAGGACTCGGAGGGGGGCTTTGCCCCCCTCCGACGCTCATCGCTCGGAGCGAGTTACTTCACGACGCCGCCGGTGATGCCCTGGATGAAGCGGTCGAGGAAGAAGTTGTAGAGGATGGCGACGGGTAGTCCGACCAGCAGCACGGCGGCCATGATCGAGCCCCAGTAGTAGACGTCGCCGCGGATCAGCTCCGTCGGCACGCCGACCGGCACCGGCTTCTGGTCGCCCGGCGAGACGAAGGCGAGCCCGTACAGGAAGTCCTGCATCGAGAGCGTGAACGCGAAGATCACCGAGGTCAGGACCCCCGGCAGGCTCACCGGGAGCACCACGCGGATGAGCGCGCCGAGCTGGCCGCAGCCATCGACCCGCGCCGCCTCTTCCATCTCCAGGGGCACGGTCTTGAAGAATCCCATCATGAGCCAGGTACAGAACGGGATCGTGAACGTCGGATAGACCAGCACCAGCGCCCACCACGAATCCTGCAATCCGAGCGTGGCGACGACCCGCGAGAGGGGCAGGAACAGGATGATGCCCGGCACCAGGTATGTCATGAAGATCGCGATCCCGATATTCTCGGCGCCGGGCAGGCGCAGCCGGGCCAGCGCGTAGCCGGCCGGCACCGCGGTGAGCAGCGTAATCACCGCGACCCAGAACGCGATCACCATGGTGTTGATGATCCAGGAGCCGTAGTTCGTCTGGTAGAAGAGCGTCTCGAAGTGCTTCAGGGTGGGCGCCATGTTGAACCAGAACGGAATGTTCTCCATCCGGTAGAGATCCGGATCCTGCTTGAACGCGGTGATCACCATCCAGTAGATGGGGAACACGGCCATGAACACGAACGGCGTGAGCCCCGCGTAGATCCACAGGTTCCGCCGGACGGCCTTCTCGCGCTGCGTCTTTGGCGCCACCCTCACCACTCCCGTCGCTTGATGTTGCGCAGGACCAGGATCATCGCCGGCAGCAGCAAGGGGACCAGGAACAGCGCGATCGCCGCGCCGCGGCCGAGGTTGCCGGCCTGGATGCCGATCTGATAGGCGAGCACGGGCAGGATCTTGCTGGCGTTGGCGGGCCCGCCCTGGGTGAGCAGATAGACGACGCTCAGGTCGGACAGCGTGAACACGGTGTCGAACAGGAACCCGATCATCAGAATCGGAAAGATCATCGGCGTCACGATGTGCCGGAACCGCTGAAAGAAGCTGCAGCCGTCGACCTTGGCCGCGTCGAGCACCTCCAAGGGCACGGCGGTAAAGCCGGCCAGCAGCACGATCGCGCTGAACGGGAACGTGCGCCACACGTTCACCGCGATGCACGCGGGCAGCGCCAGCTCGGGCTGGCCGAGCCAGACGGGCCAGGACGCAGATCCGTAGGTGCCGATCAGCCCGAGGCGGCTCAGCACCCAGTTGATGACGCTGAACTGCGAGTCGTACATCCACTTCCAGGACAACACGCTGATGGCCACGGGCAGCGTGAACGGAATCACCACCAGCCCGCGGATCAGCTTCTTGCCCGGGAAGTTCTGGAGCAGCAGGAAGGCCAGCGAGGTGCCGAGCAGGGTCTTGAAGATCGCGGCCACGACCAGGAAGATCACGCTGTTGCGGAGCGCGATCCAGAACGTCTCCATCTCCCAGGCCGCGCGGAAGTTGTCGAGGCCGACGAACTTGGCGACGGGATCGCCCACGTTGGCGTCGCTGACCGCGAGGTAGAGCGAGAACAGGAACGGCGCGCCCACCAGGAGGAGGACGTAGAGAGCGGCGGGCGCCAGCAGCGTGTAGCCGAAGATGTGGCGTTGCGCGGTATGGGTCCGCCACCAGGGCCGCCGGGATGTCACAACCGGGACCGAAACGACGGCGGCCCGGGCCGATGGCTCCGGGCCGCCCCTGAGTGAAGCGGTCGTCATGCCCTCTTGTGCTTCGAGAAGATGCGGCGGTACTCCGCCACGCCCCACTTCATGACGTCTTCGATGTTCTGGCCGCGCGCCACCTTCGTGAACATGTCGGGCAGCACGAACAGGTTGACGACCTCCTGGATCGGGGTCGTGAACGGGCCGGGATAGCCGTAGAACGCCACCATCTTCGGGAAGTCCTGGAGGATCTGCATCTTGGGATCGCTGCCGATGACCGGCATCGGCTTGACGGCGTCGCCGAGCAGGTACGGCATGTTGTAGCCGCGGCTCTGGACCATGCCTTCCTTGCCGCTGTCCAGGAAGTGGGTCAGGAACTCCTTGGCCGCCGGCTGGTTCTTCGAGAACTTCCAGATCATGTAGACGTTGGCGGCCGACGTGCTGACCCGCTTGCCGCCGGGGCCGGCGGGCTCCAGCGCGATGTGGGTGTTCTTGAAGACGTCCGGGTTGGTGTCTTCCGTCGTCCGGTAGGCCGAGATCGCGTCATGGATCCAGCAGCCGACGCCCGAGGCCAGGAACCGGTTGTCGGAGGCGTCGTCCCAGGAGAAGACCTCCGGGGTCATGCCTTCGTCGAACAGCGCCTTGGCGAAGCGCATGGCCTCGCGCATTTCCTTCGAGTCGATCAGGATGTTCTCGCCCGACAGGTCGGCCTCCTGGGCACCGAAGCTGAACGCCAGCGAGCGCCAGTTGAGGTTGGCGTCCGCGCACTGGGAGAACTGGATGCCGGTCGGATGGCCCTTGGGCTTGAGCGTGCGGGCCGCCACCCGCGCCAGCTCCCAGGTGTCGGGGTACTTGAGGTTGTTGGCGTCGAAGAGGTCCTTGCGGTAGAGCATGGGCAGCAGGATGTAGAACATCGGGATGCCGTACTGCTTGCCCTCGACCTCGACCAGCGGGCCGGCCGAGGGGATCCATCCGCCGTGCTTCTTGCCGGACGCGGCGTAGACGTCGCTGATGTCGGCCAGGCTCTTGTAGTAGAGCCGGGTCAGGATCGACGAGCCGTTCATGATGATGTCGTGGCCGGCTCCCGCCGCGAACTCGGCGGCCATGCGCGCGGGCAGCTCGAGGTGCGGGATGTGGTCGACGCGCACCTTCACGCCGTTCTTGTCGCCCCACTCCTTGGTGAACTTGTTGTCGAACCAGGTGTCATACGCCGGGATGAAGTGACTCCACTGGAGAATGCGCAGGGTCGTGCCCTTGATCTGGGCGGGCGCCTGGCGAGCGTCGAGCATGGTCAGGAGCGAGGTCCCGGCCACTCCGGCGCCGGCAACCGTGAGGAATTTCCGGCGGTTGAGGGTGAGAGAGCCGCTGTCGGTAGGTCGCAGGTCGCTCATCGTGAGCCTCCTCTGTGGTCACGGGGCCGATCGAGAGATAACCACCCGATCTGAAAGGTTAGATTGTTTATGCTTCGCGGGCGCCAAATGTCAAGTAGCTTCTGCTAGGCTGACCTTCGATGCGCCGGCCCGCTCTCGCGCTCCTCGGCATTCTCGTCGGGCTGGGTCTCTTCGCCGGGGGCCTCGCCTGGCTGCTCGACACCCCGAAACCCCCGGCGGGGACCCCGCGTATCGCCCGTCTCTACCTGGGCCTCTGCGCCACCTGCCACGGGGCCGACGGCCACGGCTCCTGGCGCGCCACCCTGTTTCTGATCCGGCCCGGTGACCTGGCCGACTCCTCGCGCATGGCCGGACACAGCGACCAGTATCTCTTCGACATCATCAAGAACGGCGGCGCCCCGATCGGACGGCCGGGCATGCCGGCCTTCGGCGGCTCCATCAGGGACGAGGACATCCGCGCCCTCGTCGCCTACCTGCGAACCCTCGGAGGAGAACCATGGCGTTCACGGACAACCTCTGGCACGCGATCGAGACCATCTACGCCGAGATCCTGCGCCATCCCTTCCTCACGGGGCTGAGCGACGGCTCGCTGGCGAAGGACAGCTTCCGGTTCTACGCGGTCCAGGACGCGCTGTACCTGCGCGAGTTCGCGCGGGGCCTGTCGATCGCGGCGGCCCGCGCGCCGCGCGACGAGTGGATCATCATGTTCAACGAGCACGCCGCGGAGGCCCTGCGCGTCGAGCGCGCGCTGCACGAGAGCTTCTTCGCGGAGTTCGGCCTGTCCGCCGCCGACGTCGCGGCCACACCGCTGGCCCCGACCAACGTCGCCTACACGAGCTACCTGCTGGCGGTCGCGTACGGCCGGCCCTTCCACGAGGCCGTGGCCGCGCTCCTTCCCTGCTACTGGATCTACTGGGAAGTCGGCAAGA
>DATHGT010000157.1:0-14612 GCA_035317605.1 Candidatus Acidiferrum sp.
CTCGTTCGTAGCCCCAGACTAGGCGATGGGCTCGCGCGCGGCGATCACCTCATAGAGCGCGTTCTTGAAGAAGACGCGCGTGAGATGGTCGCCCATGTGTCGCGGCGGGCGGCGGCGCGCGAGCGACTTCGCGTCGGCGACGTCGCCGTGCTCGCTGAGGATGCGCAGCGGTAGACGGTCGAACAGGGCCCGCGCGCTGTCGCGCGTGAGGTGCACGGTGTGGTCGGCGAAGGGGCCGATCTCGAAGTGCAGCCCCGCGGCGTTCCAGGCGGAGTGGAGCCGCGCGGCCACCGAGTAGATCGCGTGGTGGAAGTTGACGGTGAAGTAGAGCAGCCCGCCAGCCGCGAGCACCCGCGCGATCTCGGCGACGATCCGCGCGGGGCATTCGGCGTGATCCACCACGTTGTCGCAGAGAACGACGTCGAACATTCCGTCGGCGAAGGGCAGGTCTTCACCGCGCGCGGCGACCGTGCGCGCGCGACGCTGCCAGAGCGGGAAGAGCCCGGCGTAGTGGGCGGCGAGGGGATCCACGCCGACACCGCGCGTCGCACCGAAGTAGAAGACGAGTCCGTGCGCGCCGCTGCCGACTTCGAGCACGCGCGCGTCCGCCGCGATGGGCCGGATCCGTTCGAGCGCCGCGCGCGCGCGTGCCGCGCGCGCACGCATGCGCGCGATGTAGTCGTCCTCGTGGCCCGCGGCCGCCCGCGCCTTGACCTGCTGATACTCGAGCTGGCGTTCGAGCGCGCGGCGCGCCCGCCTGGGCAGCGCCCCGTCCTTCGCGCTGCGCGGCGATCCTGGAGCCACAGTCGCTTGTCCCTCCGAGTCGTCAGTCCCAGAGGCGGGTCGAGAAGTAGCGTTCTCCCAGGTCGTTGAAGATCGTCACGAATCGGCCGCGCCGTTCGCGGCGGGCCACGCGTTCGAGGCCGGTCATGTAGGCGCCGGACGACTGGCCCACGAAGAAGCCGGCGGCGGCGAGGCGGACGCACATCGCGTGGGCCTCGTCCGAGGTGACGGGCACGCGTTCGTCGATCAGGGTCTGATCGAGGATGGCCGGGACGATGTCTTCGGGACGGCCGAGCGGCTTGAGGCCCTCGACGCCGGGGAAGACCTCGGGGACGATCGACACGACCTTGATGCGCGGGTCGTGCTCTTTCAGGCGGCGGCCCACGCCGGTGAGCGTGCCGCCCGTGCCCACGCCGACGACCAGATGGGTCACGTGGCCGCCGGTCTGTTCCAGGATCTCGGCCGCGGTCGTCTCGTAGTGGGCGCGCCAGTTGTCGTCGTTGCCGTACTGGTCACAGAAGAAATAGCGGTCGGGCTCGGCCTTGAAGCGGCGGCGGACCTCGCGCAGGGCCTCGTCGTAGCCGAGCTGGGCGTCGGTGAAGATCAGCTTCGCGCCGTGGGCGACGAGGCGCTTCTTGCGCTCGTTGCTGGCGTTGTCCGGGATCACGATCTCGACGGGGACGCCGATGATGCGTCCGACCATCGCGTAGGCGATGCCCGCGTTGCCCGAGGAGCTGTCGAGCACGCTCTTGCCGGGTCCGAGCCGGCCGTCGTCGAGCGCCGAGAGCAGCATGCGCAGGACCGGTCGATCCTTGAGCGAGCCGCCGGGATTGACGCTCTCCAGCTTGGCAAACACCTCGACCTCGGGCAGATCGCTACGCAGGACGTCGACGGGCACCATCGGCGTGTTGCCGATGGCCTTGAGCGCGGGGAAACGCTCGATCATCTTGGCGATTCTAGGGTCCCAGGGCATACCTCCGTGCAGTCTACGCCCTGGCGCAACTCTCGCTGGCGCGGCCGGCCGGTGGGGCGAAGCCCCCCACCGGCTCACACGGCGGCCAGCTCGTGGGCCTCGCGCTGGAAGGCCTGGTTGATCTGCGACTTCACGTCGAAGTCGCCGTGGAGGATGCCCCAGCTCGACATCCACTCCCAGGCCCAGCGCGCCTGCTCTTCGGGGATCGGGGTCGGGTCCATCAGGCGGACGCGGTCGAGGTTGTAGTCCTCGGGCTTCAGCGCCTGGACCTCTGGCCGGTCGGGATGGTCCTGCAAGTAGTACGAGACGTAGCGCCGCTTGTCGGCGTTGATGCGGCGGACCGCGCGCTTGACGCCGCGCAGGAAGGCCGCGTAGGTCTCCGGGGTGATCGTCTCGGGCGCCATGACCCAGGTGCCGTGGAAGAACGTGGTCCCGATGATCCGGCAGCCGGCCTTCTCGGCGACCGTGATGTACGGCTCCTGAACCACCGTCGCCGCGAACTCCCCGCGCATGAGCTGGGCGAACCTCACGGCCGGATTCAGATCGGCGGCCACGGTGTTGATGGCGTGGCGCGGCATCGCGCCCTCGAGCATCTGGAGCGCGGCGTAGGCGGTGCCGTTGCCGTGGTCGATGGCCACCGGCTTCCCCGAGAGTTCGTACGGCGTGTAGACGTCGGAATCGGGAGGGACGATGAGGGCCGCGCAGACGATCATGGCGCGACGGCCGACCTGGAGCGCACCGATCTCGTTGACCGCCACCCGGCGGTTATTGCCGCACTCTCAGGCCTGGTAGAGCGCGGCCTCCCCCCGCGCCTGGAGCCTGCCCTGGTTGCCGACCGGCTTGGTGAGGGTGCCGTCGGCCGTCGTCCGCATCTCGGCGGGCGGCAACGCGGTGATGCGGAGATCGAGACCCTCGGCGACGAACAGCCCTTCGTCGCGGGCCACCAGCACGTCGAGACCGTTGAAGGCGCGTACCCGCTCGATCGTCATCGTCATCATGTCGCGATCTCCTTGTATACGCTCGCCTCGGGACGGCGGGGCCCCAGCCCCGCGACGTCCTGCGGCTCGCACTGCCGCTACTGAGGCTGTTGCCGCAGCCACTCGATGTACGCCGCGATCCCGCTCTCCAGAGTATGCGCCGGCTCGTAGCCGACGTCGGTCTTGGCTCGCGAGAGATCGGTGGCTGGATTCACGGCGTTGCCCGGCGTCCGCCCGGGCTTCAGCACGTTGCCGGGGGCGCCGGGCACGGCCTTGCGGACCGCGGCCACCGCGTCCTTGTTCGAGCTGGCGCGGCCGGAGGCCACGTTGTAGATGCGATGGGGAAGGCGCTCGGCCATGTGGAGCATCTGGATGCCGCGCGCCACGTCCTTGACGTACGTCCAGTCGGCCTGGTCCTCCTCGAAGATCTTCCCGTCGGGGCGGTCCTTGAAGTCGGGCTCGGCGTTGTGCGCGGCGGCGTGGCAGAGCCGGCTGATCGGGTTGTGCATGCTGTAGTAGAGCGGTCCGTAGATGCTGCCGATGCGAAGCGCGATCACGTCGAGCTTGGATTGGGCCGCCCAGAAGTGGGCGTGCATCTCCATGCCCTTCTTGAACGCCGAGACCTGCGTGGGCGAGGGTATCGGCAGCGCGGTGTCCTCGGAGAACGGGCCGGACGGCAGCCCGCCGTAGACCGCCACCGAGCTGCCGAGCGAGACGCGCCGCAAGCCGAACGTGCGCGCGGCCTCCAGCACGTTCTGAAGCCCCGCCGTGTAGAGGTGATAGTCGGACTGGGTGGACACGCTGCGCGCGGGCGGCGCCATCAGGTTCACGATGCTGTCGACCTGGTGGCGGCGGACGACCTCGAAGACTTCGTACGGGTTGGTCACGTCCATCCGGGCGGTGGTCACGCGGTCCTTCAGCGCGTCGGGGACCCGGTGCGCGCTGTGCTGGCTGATCACGATCTTCTCGCCGACCTCCACGAACCGCAGGGCCGTGTTGAGCCCAATGAATCCCATGCCGCCGACGATCAGGATCATGCTCTGAAACCGTAGAACGCGAGAGCGTTGCCGCCGAGGATCTTGGCCTTCTGCCCTTGAGTCAGGTCGCCGCGCTTCAACAGCTCGTCCACCGTGTGCGGCCACTCGCTGTCCCAGTGCGGATAGTCCGAGGCGTAGAGGATGTGGTCCTCGCCCACCCAGCCGATCACGTAGGGAATCGTCTTCTCCTCGGGCTCGCAGGCGAAGTAGGCGCGGCCGCACGTCATGTACTCGCTCGGCTTGGCCTTGCAGAGCGGCGCGTCCCACGGGCGCTTCTCGAACTCGCCGTCCATGTGCTCCATGAAAAAGGGGATCCAGCCCGCGCCCGACTCCATGAACCCGATGCGCAGCCGCTGGAACTTCTCGAAGAGCCCGCCGTAGACACAGCTGATCACCGACACCATCTGCTCGGGCGCGTGCGTCCACGTGTGCACACCGAGGAAGTTGTTGAAGCGGTAGAGGTCGCCGGTCTCGCTGCCGGTCGCGTGCATGGCCACGGGCACGCCGAGGCGCTCGGCCTCCTCGTAGATGGGCCAGAAGAACGGGTCGGCCACGTTGCGGCCGGGGATGAACGTGGGGAACATGAGCCCGACCGCGCCGAGCTTCGACACCGCGCGGTCCAGCTCGCGCGCGGCCTCGGTCGGGTCGAGATACGGCGCCAGCGCGACGGCTTTCAGCCGCTTCGGATCAGGCTTGCACCAGTCGGCCATGAAGTCGTTGTAGGCGCGGCACAGCGCGGCCTGGTACTCGGGCTCGCGGATCTGGCCGATGCCGAGCGCGGTGGTGGGATAGAGGATGGCGAGATCGATGCCTTCCTGATCCATGTCGGCCATCATCTCGGCTGGTGAATCGGGGTCGCGGCCGAGCGGGCCGTTCGGCGCCTGCAGCCGGTCCCAGTAGGGCATCGGGAAGAAGATCCCGCGGCCGGCGTACGGCGCGGGCAAATACTTCTGATAGCAGCGGTGCGGCCGGTCCATCACGTGCCCGTCGGCGTCGACCACCACGATCCCATCACGCATCGGGAATCCTCCCCGGGAGCCCGGTCCAGCCCGTGTGGGGGAAGTATACTCAAGGGCGCCGACAGGTCACGAGGCATCGGGAGGACGGCCAATGCTCTCCAGGGAAGACAACGAGCTGCTGTGCCGCATCGGGCCGGGGACGGAGATGGGCGACCTCCTGCGGCAGTACTGGCTGCCGTTCCTGCCGTCGACCGAGCTGCCCCAGCCTGACGGCCCTCCGATCAAGGTGCGCCTGCTCGGCGAGGACCTGATCGCGTTCCGCGACAGCGAGGGCCAAGTCGGACTGCTGCCGGAGAACTGTCCCCATCGCGGGGCGTCGCTGTTCTACGGGCGCAACGAGGCGTGCGGGCTGCGCTGCGTCTACCACGGCTGGAAGTTCGACGTGAGCGGGCGCTGCGTGGACATGCCGAGCGAGCCGGCCGAGAGCACGTTCCGCGACAAAGTTCGCGCCCGCACTTATCCCTGCCGCGACGTCAACGGCGTGATCTGGACGTACCTGGGGCCGCGCTCGGTGGCGCCGCCGTTTCCGCCGTTCGAGATCGCCACGCTGCCCGCCGAGCACGTCTACCCGCCGATCATGATGATGGAGGAGTGCAACTGGGTGCAGGCCCTCGAGGGCGACATCGACTCGTCCCACATCGACTGGGTTCACGGCAAGCTGCGTCCCGACAGCAAGCAGCGGGCGACGTGGAACCGCGACAAGCGGCCGCGCCTGGACATCCTGCCGACAGAGTACGGCGCCTGCTACTCGGCGCGCCGCGGCTGGGACAGTGACGAGCTTTCCTGGCACCGCATCACCCAGTTCATCCGGCCGATCTTCTCGATGATCGCCGCCTCCGACCCCCAGCTCGTGAGCGCGCGGGCGTGGGTGCCCATCGACGACGAGCACACGCTCCAATTCGTCATGCGCGGCCGGCTCGATCGGCCGGTGACCGACGAGGAGCGCCGCCAGGCCCGCGATCCGTTCGCCTCGTGGGGCGGCTATCTCCCGGCGACCAGCGACCCGCGCACGCGCTTCTACACGCGCGCCAACCTGCACAACGACTATCTGAAGGACCGCGCGCTCGAGAAAGAGCTGATGATCGGCATCCCGTTCCTGGTCAACCTCCAGGACCGCGCGATGACCGAGACGATGGGGCCGATCTACGACCGCACCCAGGAGCATCTCGGCACGACCGACGCGATGGTGATCTGGATGCGTCGCCACTTGCTCGACGCGGCCCGCGCGCTGCGCAAGGACGGCGTCGTCCCCGCCAACGTGGACGACCCGAGCCTGTATCGCATCCGTCCCGCGTCGATCGTCCTGCCCGAGGGCGAGAGCTGGGTCAGCGCGACGGAGAAAGCGCGCCAGGCCGACGCGGGTGTGCCCATCGCCTGGGTGCCGTTTGTCTAAATGATCCTCGCGGAATTGGTTGACGGTCTCACGTCGGGGGTCGAGCGCCGATTTCGCAGAAAAGAGGAGCGGAGCTCCTCTTTTCGAGGACCCAGGCCAGCCGACCCCCGACGTGAGACCGTCAACCAATTCCGCGAGCTCCACTAGAAGAGGAGGCCGTCATGAGCCACCACGCGCCGACCGCCGTCGAAGCCGACTTTCACGAGCGCATGCACGCGACGCACATGTACGGGCTGTGGGAGCTGGCCAGCCAGATGACGCGTCACCCCGAGCCCAAGGCCATCCCGTACCTCTGGAAGTCGTCGGTGATCGAGGCGATGGTGTGCGAGTCGGGCGAGGTGGTGCCGGTCGGCGAGGAGCGGCGCGCGCTCCAGCTCTTCAACCCCGGCCTCGACGGCCGCTGGGCCACGACCAACACCATGATCGCGGCCGTTCAGCTCCTGCTACCCGGCGAAATCGCCCGCGCGCATCGTCACACGCCGACGGCGATCCGCTTCATCATGGAAGGCGAGGGCGGCTACACGTCAGTCGACGGCGAGCGCGTCTACATGGCGCCCGGGGATCTCATCCTGACGCCGAGCTGGGCGTGGCATGACCACGGCAACGAGACCAACCGGCCCGTGGTCTGGATGGACGGCCTCGACATCCCGCTCGTGCAAGCTCTCAACGCGATGTTCTTCCAGATGTACGAGGTCCCGCAGGTGCCGCTGACCAAGCCCAACAACGCCTCCGCGGCGCTCTTTGGGCACGTGAGCCTGAGCCCGACGTGGGTGAAGGAGCGGCCGCGCTCCTCTCCGCTGCTGCTCTATTCCTGGGAGACCACGCGCAAGTCGCTGGAAGCGCTGCGCGACGCCGAGGGCGACGAGCACGACGACGTCGCGCTCGAGTACACGCACCCGCAGACCGGCCGCGCGCTGCTGCCGACGATGGCGTGCTGGATCCAGATGATCCGGCCGGGCCGCCGGCTGAAGGCCCACCGCCACACCGGCAGCGCGGTCTACTACGTGGTCGAGGGCGAAGGCGAGACCATCATCGACGGCCGCCGCTTCGCGTGGGGCAAGGGCGACATCCTGGTGCTGCCGTCGTGGGCGCTCCACGAGCACACGAATCTCTCCACGCGCGAGGCCGCGGTCCTCTTCTCGATCCAGGACCGTCCGGTGCTCGAAGCCCTCGGCCTCTACCAGGAGCACGCGTTCGGCGACAGCGGCGGCCACCAGGCGGTGACCTCCACGTTCGGCGCGTGAGGCGAGCGCACATGCATTCAAGCCCCTCTTCTCGCGACCAGCGTCATCTGTGCCGCGTCGGCTCAGCCATCGGCTCATAACCGCCGTAGAGGTCGAAGAAGCCCCGGATGACGGAACGTATCCGACCGCCCTGTCCGGCTATGGGATCGCGTACATACCCCCGTGCTGCGGATACATCCAGGGGAACGAAAGAAGAACGCGGGTACCCTCGGCATCTTCCACGGCGTCCTAGAGTGCAAACGGGCTAGGAATTCGCTCGCTGACAATGTGGACGATCAAGCGTTTCGGTATGCGGACGACGTAGCAGCACCTCTCGTGGCTACGACCAACGGGGACTACGTCAGGACGTTTGCCGGGGATCCAAAAAAGCGCACGTACATCTTGAAGCGACGGTTCCCAACTTACAGGGAAATCTTGAGGGCGGTCGCACTTCCGGATACATTGCCAGATCATGACTTTCCGCGTCCAACTTGGACGGAGCTGAATGATGCCGCCTTCTTGCGCCATGCACTCAAGAGATATGAATATGAATTCGTCAGCGATACCGCGGATCCCTGGATCAAACGACACGTCTTTGATCTTTACGGCCTCTTGCGGTCTCGGGAACGCCTCGGGCGGCTCGTACCCCGGATTCTATAGGACATTCGTAGTCGATGAGGTCGGTGGCCGATTCACCAGATCAGCGCCGCAGCCAAGAATCCACTTCGGATTGTTTTCCGTGCCCTATGAGGGCCGGGTCCGAACGGGTAATTCCAAGACCTCCCTCGTAGTCGCGGTCTCTGATGGACGTCGGCATCACAATTCACTGCAACTCTGGGTCGAAAAATACTGGCGCCCATCTCACGACTTCGTGGAGGTCACCCATGACGGCCGGTTGGCATTCGGTAGAGGTGGCGCCATTCCCCGGGACACCGTTCTGGAATCTGTCAGGAAGTATGCACCGACACTCCTGCGGAATGGGGAAGTGTTCTTGGGCAGATTTTCATCGTCGAGACGAAGCGACTGGATTCTAGCGCGCGACATGCTCCTTAGACTTGCCCGCTACGCTTTGGTCCGCGATCGAGTCCGGGACGCCGTGCGTCGAGCCTCTTCTGGTTGATGCATGCCCCGGGGAACACTCAGACGCGGCCGGAAGTGTATCCTTTTTGGAGCATTGACACGCTGGGCGGGGCTGATTGAATGAGGCGCGTGGGGATCTACGACCAGATCAAATCGGCGATCCAGGACCTCGTCGCGCCGGCGCTCCACGAGATCACCGGCCAGCTTCACGCCGTACGCGCGGACATTCAACGACTGGATCAGAAGATCGACGGCGTCGACCAGAAGCTCGGCTACTTGAAGGGTGAGCTCCTGGCCGAGATCCGCCGCGTCGACACCAGGATCGACGGGGTCGACAAGAGAATCGACGGAGTCGAGAAGAGAATCGACGGGGTCGAGAAGAAAATCGACGGGGTCGACAGGAAGATCGACGGGCTCCAACTCGAGATTCGTACCGCAATCGACGTCCGCGAACGGCTCGCCGCGCTCGAGGCGCGGCGAGCCTAGCTCAGTCCTCGACGGCGGGCAGGCGGTGACGATCGGCGGGATCGTTCCAGCCCTTGAAGTTTGGCTTGCGCTTCTCCGCGAAGGCGCGCCGCGACTCCATCAAGTCGTCCTTCGCCCCGTGTTCCTGGAGCTTGGCGGCGAGACGCTCGAGCGGCGGAGCGACCCGAGGGCGCATCTGCCGCATCATGTGGACCGTGTTCACGCGGGCCGCCGGGGGCAGCGTCAGCATGTGGTCGGCCATCTCGAACGCCGTGGGCAGCAAATCGTCCGGCGCCACCATGCGATTCAGGAAGCCGACCTGGTAGAGCCGCTCGGCCGTGAACCGGAAGCCGAGGGCCATCTCGGTGGCGATCGGGTGAGGCAGTCCGGCCAGGAACCCGTGGTTGTAGCCGCCGAGCAGCCACCGCTTGGCTTCGGAGATCTCGAAGATCGCGCCCGGCACGGCCACGCGCAGGTCCGTGCGCTCGACGAGCTGAAAGCCCCCGCCCATGGCAAACCCATTGACGGCGGCGATCACCGGCTTGGTGAGCGTGCCGTCCATGAATGGATCGTCGTGCCCTTTGCGGCCCAGACCCGCGCCGCCGCGCTCGACCGATTCCTTCATGTCCTCGCCCGCGCAGAACGCGCGCCCGGTGCCCGTGAACACCGCGATCTCCACCTCGTCGGCGTCGCGGAACTCACGCCACGCGGCGGCCAGGCCGGCGCGCAGCTCCTGGCCGAGCGCGTTGAGACGCTCCGGCCGGTTCATGCGGATGACCATCACCTGTCCACGGCGCTCCGTCTCGACGAATCCCATACTCACCTCGCGGCGTTCGGGTCGGTCTCAGGAGTCACGATTGTACGCCGGTGGGTCCGGCCAGTTGCGGCCCGGCCGCTGGTCCGCCTACTCTGAGGCCGTGACTTCCGGCGAGTCGAGTGCGACGCTCTCCCCGGAGCGGCTCCGCCAGGCGGTCGCGGAGCTTCGCTGGTATCAGACCATCGACCTCGGCCAGGGTGTCATCACGCCGGGCGCGTCGCGCTCGGCCACGATTCTCGAGCGCCTGCAGCTTCCGGCATCGCTCGCCGGCAAGACCGTCCTCGACATCGGGGCCGCCGACGGATTCTTCGCCTTCGAGTGCGAGCGCCGCGGGGCGGGGCGCGTGGTCGCCACCGACTCCGTTCACTGGGAAGAAGGCCACTGGACCGGCAAGGGTCCGTTCAATCTCGCTCGCCGGGTGCTCGGCTCTCGCGTCGAGGACTACACGCTCGATCTGATGGACCTGAGTCCGGAGGCGATCGGCGGTCCGTTCGACGTGGTGCTCTTCCTGGGCGTGCTGTATCACCTGCGGCATCCGATGCTCGGACTGGAGCGCGTGGCCGCGATGGCCCGCGACCTGCTCATCCTGGAGACGCACGCCGACTTCCTGGGGGTGGCGCGCCCGGCCCTGGCGTTCTATCCGGGCACGGAGCTGAACGGCGATCCCAGTAACTGGTTCGGCCCGAACCTCCCGGCTCTGACGGGAATGCTTCGCGCCGTCGGATTTCGGACCGTCCACGTGGTCTACCGCCCGCCCCTCGCGAGACGCGCGGCCGGCGCCCTTCTGAGACGCTTACGCGGTCGACAGGCCGGAAGCCCCTCGCTGAAGCGGGCGCTCGCTCAGGGCCGCGTGGTCGTCCACGCGCGAAAGTGACGCCGGCCGCGGCTCAGCGCCAGCGGGCGAAGGCCCAGCCGCCGCCCGTCGCCGCCGGGCTGCGATAGACCGGGACGTAGGCGAGCGTTTCCATCTTCAAGCTCGTGTCGTGCATGGCGCCGCCGAGGGCGACCCAGTTGAGCGCTTCCGACGCCGCCGAGTGCAGCCGATGGCGCGGGACCGTTTGCAGCGCCTTGTCGTCCTTGGTCTCGAGCGCGCCGAGCACGAGCCGATCGAGCTCCTCGTCGACCACGAAGTGACTCAGCCCGCCGGACGCGATGATCGCCACTCGTGCCGGCTCCTTCCACTCCTTCACGGCCGCCGCGATGGCCTGGCCGGTCGCGAACGAGCGGCGCGGCGTCGGCTGGTTCGGCGGATAGCACGTGTTCTGAAAGACGGGAAGGATCGGGAGCGGCTGATTGTCGAACAGCCGCTTGATCACGAACGACACGCCGTGGGGCAGGCCCTGCTCCCGCGGCGGCGTCTCGCGCACGTAGTTCAGCTCGCCGTTCCGGGTCGGATAGCGCCGCGCGACCCGACCGCCGTAGGCCGCCTTCACCTCGCGCACGTGGGCGACGTCGAAGTCGTGCTCGATCAGGTATTCGATCAGGTAGCGTCCGAACGCGCTGGCCACGGGCACGTCCATGGCGACGTCGCCGTAGCCGCGGGTGATGGCCTCCATGACCGCGCGGTCGCGCACGCCCGCGGGCATCCAGCGCGGGCGCAACGGAGCCGTATCGCCCCAGTACACCGCGAGAGCGGGCATGTTGTCCTCGAAGAACCACTCGTCCTGATCGTCGGTGATCACGATGGTCACGTCCGGAGCGGTCGCGCGCAGCGTGGCCGACAGCTCGTCCAGCGCGCGCTGGCACTGCTCGGACTGAGCGGCGTAGGGCTCATGGCCGCGGTACTTCGCGCGAACCTCGGCGGGCACCGTCTCGAGGGCCTCCTTGTACGGCATGACGAGGCCGTCCGGAGGAAACGCCAGCTCCGGGTTCTCCGCGTCGCGCTGGGCGTAGGAGCCCCAGAGGTCGGCCGACAGCGCCAGCATCGGAGTGTGCGAGGACGCGATGCCGAGGACGATCTGTGCCATGGCTCACCTCGAAGGGGGCGCCTCGAAGCCCATCGCCTGCCAGAAGGCCTGGCGGATGTCCTCGGGCTGGCCCGTCAGAAATGGGAAGTCGCGGGGCAGCGCGAGCCCGGGCGTGCGCTCGCGCCGCTTCTCGTCGTCGCGGGCGGAGTATCCGTCGACGAAGTAGCGGCGGCCGATGATCGGGAGCTCCACGCAGACGTTCTTCTCGGGATCGCGGACCAGCGCCTTGGGCTCGCCGCCCGCGGCCACGCGCTCGGCCTCCTCCAGCATGCGCCGGCGCATCATGATCACGCCCCGGTCGCTCTCGCCCAGGTGTTCCCCGGGCCGGTCGGAGATGGCGCCCTGGCCGACCCAGGCCACGAAGTCCTGGTTCATGATGTGCGAGGTGATCCAGCGACCGGTGTCGGGGTCCTTGATCGGGCTGTACCAATAAGGGATGTGGTCCTGCTTGAACGGCTCCATCTCGTTCGGCACCCGGTCGAAGAACCAGCCCACGCTCAGCATGTTGGTGTCGTCGATGGGCACCCGCCACTCGAAGTGGCCGCCGGTGAAGAGCGCGTTCGGCCAGAGACACGTGCGCCCGACCGTCCACAGCTCGTCGTCTTCCTTCTGCCCCTCCAGCACGCGCCGGTAGACGAACCCGTACTCGAACTCGTCGAAGCCGACCTTCAGATGGGGCGGCGGCTTCGGCCCCTCGCCCCCGCGCAGCGCGCGCGTCCAGTTCGAGTGCAGCCATTCGAAGTGGACGGGGTCGATCGAGTTCTCCTGGCACTGCATCCAGTTGCACGGGACTTCGGAGAAGACGATCTGCACGAAGCCGTTCTCCCACGTGAACGGCTCCCAGGTGGGCACGAGCGGCGCCGGCGGCGGTCCGAGATAGGCCCACAGGAGCCCGGCCTTGGCCTCGACCGGGTACGCCTTGATCCGCACCCGGTCCTTGAACCGGGCCTGCGGATGCGCGGTCTCCTCGAACGGCTGCTCCAGGCAGCGCCCGGTGTGCTCCCACCGCCAACCGTGGTAGTTGCAGCGCAGCCCGCAGCCCTCGACCCAGCCGTAGGAGAGATCGGCGCGACGATGGGGACAGTGCCGGTCGACCAGCCCGTAATTCCCGGCCTGGTCGCGAAACAGGACGAGGTCCTCGCCCATCAGGCGCACGGGCTTGGTGGGCTTGTCGTCCAGCTCGGCCACGGCGGCGATCGGCATCCAGTACCGCCGCAGCAGCTCGCCCATGGGCGTGCCCGCCCCCACTTCGGTCAGCCTCCGGTTCTGCTCCTCGCTCAGCATGGTGGCTGTAACGATCGATTCATCGGCGTCCGCTTGTCAAGCAGCCCCATTACCTTTACTTTGGCCCCCCGGAGGACCGAGACATGCCTGGAAAAGTGCGCCGCATCGTGACCGCCGTGAACGCCGCCGGCCGCTCGTACATCCTTTCGGACACGAACATGCCGACGGCTGATGTCGCGCCGGGCGAGCCGGTGAGGGCCGGCCTCTGGATCACCGAGTCGGCGCCCGCGTCGAACGCGGGCGTGAAGGACCCCGTCCCCGACGGAGTCATCCCCAAGATTCCGCCCATGGACCCCGGTGGGACGGTGCTGCGCATCATCGATTTCACGCCGGACAGCGCTCAGCAACCGGATCCCCACGAGCTGGAGCGGCGCGGGGCCCGGACCTCGCCCGAGCGCTCGGCGAAGCATCCCGGCTTCCACGTGACCGACACCGTCGACTACGCCCTGTGCCTCGAGGGCGAGATCTGGGCCGTGCTGGACGAGGGCGAGACCCTCATGAAGGCCGGCGACGTGATGATCCAGCGCGGGACGTTCCACGCGTGGTCGAACCGCAGCGGCCAACCCTGCCGCATGGCTTTCGTCCTCATCGACGCCGACCGGCTCAAGAACCACTGAGCGGGATAATAGCCTCCATGAAAATCACGGCGATCGAGACGTTCGTGGTCAACACCGGGTTCAAGCCGCCGCGGCCGTGGCACTTCTGCGCGATCCGCACCGACGAGGGACTGACCGGCTACAGCGAGTTCGGGAGCGATGGCATCACGCGCGGACTCGTCGGGCTCGTGCAGGATCTCGGTCATCGGCTCATCGGCAAGGACCCGACGGCCGTCGAGAAGCACTACCTCGACATGTACCGGGCCGTCCGCCAGGCGCCCTTCGGCGCGACGCAACAGGCGATCGCGGGGATCGAGCTGGCGCTGTGGGACCTCGCGGGCAAATCGCTCGGCGTTCCCGTGTGGCGCCTGATGGGCGGGCCGCTCCGCGAGCGGCAACGCGTGTACTGGTCGCACTGCGCGACGTACCGGGTGGAGAACTGGGAAACCTTTCGCGTCAAGCCGCTGCGCACGATGGCCGACGTGGCCGATTGCGGGCGCGAGGCCGCGGCCAAGGGCTACACCGCGCTCAAGACCAACATCATCTGGCCGGGCGACCCGGCGCGCCGCATCACGCAGGGCCGAACCGGTCCCCACGACCAGCTCGCCACCCGCGACATCATCGACCAGGCCGTGGCCCAGATCGGCGCCATGCGCGAGGCGGTCGGGCCGAAGTTCGACATCTGCCTCGACGTGAACGTCAACTTCAAGCCGAGCGAGGCTCTGCTGCTCGCGCGAGAGCTGGAGCCGTTCAAGCTGTTCTGGATGGAGATCGACAACCAGGATCCCGAGGCGCTGGTCGAGCTGCGGGCGGGAACGCGGACACCGCTCTGCGGCGGCGAGCAGCTTCAGACCGTGCGCCAGTACCGGCCGTACCTCGAGCGCCACGCGCTCGACACGTTCATGGTCGACGTCTGCTGGCAGGGGTTCTCGGCGGCCAAGAAAGTCGCGGACCTCGCGGAGACCCACGAGATCAGCGTGGCGCCCCACAACTACAAC
>DATHGT010000158.1:0-6656 GCA_035317605.1 Candidatus Acidiferrum sp.
CAAGCTGGTGAGCGAGCTGTGGCCGACCATGGTCGAGCGCATGAAGAAGCCCGAGACCTCGCCCGACCTCGTCGTCTACTGGATCAGCACCTACTACGCCGACCCCCACAACTGGATCGGCGAGATGTTCCACTCCGGCCAATGGGGCACCTTCAAGGCCTCGAGCTTCTACAAGAATCCCAAAGTCGACGACCTGCTCGACACCGCGTTGAAGTCGACGGATCGAAAAGTCCGCGAGAAGGCGTACCAGGACGCGGCGCGCCTGGTCGTCGAGGACGCGGCCGGCGTGTGGATCTACAACACCAAGTACTTCGGCCCGTGGGCCAAGAACCTCGAAGGCATCCGCTTCAGCCCCATCGGCAACGGCCAAGAGATCCGGTGGGTGTACTACCGCTGATGGCGGACGGAATCGGCCGCAAGCCCGCGACGCGGGCCCAAGCCATTTCAAGGACCTCGAGCGAAGATCGATACGCCCTCAACTTCATGGGCGATAACCGAAAAGACGGCCCTCGTTCTATCGCGACGGGGGCAGGGTCGGTTTCGCCTCGACCTTATCAAGTGGTGGCGTAGTACATGCGCGGTTACAGGTTGCCGCGAGACACGAGTGCTACGGGCATCTCACATGAAGCCGTGGGAATCGTCGCCCAACGAGGAGCGACTGGATCTGACTCCGGCCTCATCACCTTCGCTGACGACGGTACGATTAAGGTCTTACCGTCTCTCGCTTCGGCGGACGAGAGATGCCTGGGTATTCATCGAACGATGAAGCTGCGCAATGTCGAAGGTCGACACTCGTCGTATCTCAGATACCATCGGTCCAAGGTGTTCCGAACGTAAGCTGGTTCGCCCTCGCCAGCAGCTCTGCCGCCCAGTGGGCTGAACGGCTTCAGCCCGACTTGCCGTTCCCTACGCCACTGCATACTCCCGGACGTCGACCTCGACTCCGGCGCGGGCGGCCTCGTCCATGGTCTGGATGAGTCGCTCAGTCGTGGACTCGTCGACGTACTCCTCGCCGCAGTTCGCGCAGACCCTTGCCGGGACGCCTTTGACTACGAGCGTCGTAGCGGCGCGGGTAAGCGTGACCGTCGATCGGCCAGGCCGCGTCTCTCCGTGCTTGCAGACCACGCACTTCATTGCCTGCGTCTCCGTCGGAAACCCGGGCTCCCACTGGTCGGTGCCGGGCTCGTACGTCGTGATGATGATCGTTTCGTCAGTGTCTATGTTGTCCGCCGCGACCACATGAAGGGGCCGGTTGCCCCGCCACCCGAGCACGAGCCGGCTCGGGTAGGGCGTGTCGTCTGGATACACTTCGATGACCTCGCCGGTGGCGAGCACCTCCCGGACATCGGTCACGGTGATGTTCGCTGCACCATGCGCCGGATCGCATGGACACGGAACACCAGGCGAGGCGCCGCCACGTGTCATCTAGGCGCTCGGCCGGGAGAATTCGTCGAACTTGTCTTGGCCATCGTGAAGTCTGGATCGAGGCCCTGTCGGGCAGGTCCTAGAATAGCGCGCCATGACGGGAAACCGCTGTAGTAGTTTGACCATCCGATGAGGCTATTTGCCCTTTTCCTCCATCGACTCGTGTGGTTCGTGCCCACGTTGCTGGGGCTGCTGGTGGTCACGTTCGTCATTTCGCGGGTGATTCCGGCGGATCCCGTCGCGCTGGTGGCGGGGGAGACGGCGACGCCGGGGCAGGTGGACGCGTTGCGGCGGCAGCTCGGGTACGACCGGCCGCTGCCCGTGCAGTTCGTGACGTACGTGGTCCAGCTCGTGCGCGGGGATCTCGGGCGCAGCCTCTACACCACGCGCCCGATCGCCGACGATCTCGCGGCGCGACTGCCGGCCACGATCGAGCTGACCGTGGTGGCCATGGTCGTCTCGGTGCTGATCGGGATTCCGCTCGGCGTGTGTTCGGCGCTGTGGCGCAACTCGTGGCTCGATCACGGGCTGCGGGTGATCACGGTCTCGGGGCTGGCCATCGCGAGCTTCTGGCTCGGCATCATGCTGCAGCTCCTGTTCGCGATGCGCCTGGGGTGGATGCCGTTGAACGGGCGCATCAGCGGCTTCCCCCCGCGGGGGATCACCGGGCTCCTGCTCGTGGACAGCGCGCTCGCGTGGGACGGGCCGGCCTTCGCGGGCGCGCTCGCGCACCTCGCGCTGCCCGCGGCCACGCTGGCCTTCCCGGCGCTGGCCACGCTGGTGCGGTTCACCCGCGCCGGTGTCCTCGACGTGATGCAGTCCAACTTCGTGCTGTACGAGCGCGCCATGGGGCTGCCGCGCGCGCTGATCGTCTGGAAGTACATCCTGCGCAACGCGCTCACCTCCACGGTCACCCAGATGGGCCTGCTCTTCGGCATCCTGCTCGCGGGCGCGGTCGTCATCGAGGCCGTCTTCGACTGGCCGGGCATCGGCACCTACGCCGTCAACTCGATCATCCGCTCCGACTACAACGCGGTCATGGGCTTCACGGTGTGGGCCGGCACCATCTTCATCGTCGTGAACCTGCTCGTCGACGTCGCCCACACCCTGATCGACCCGCGCGAGCGAACGACGTGACCGGGGTGTGGTTCGTGCTGGCGCGGGTGGGGCGCGACCGGTCGGCGCTGCTCGGGCTCGTGCTGATCCTGGCCCTGGTGGTCGCGGCCCTCGGGGCGCCGCTCCTGGCCACGCATCCTGACGACGTGTTCGAGCTGCACCCGGCCAAGCGGCTCCGGCCGCCGAGCGGCGAGGCCTGGCTCGGGACCGACCGGATGGGCAGCGACATCTATAGCCGGCTGCTCTTCGGGGCCCGCATCACCATCCTCATCGGGGTCATCGCGGTCGGGGCCTCGCTCGTCGTCGGCGTGCCGGTGGGGCTGGTGGCCGGCTACCATCACGGCTGGCTCAGCGACCTGCTCATGCGCGTGTCGGACATCTTCCTGGCCGTGCCCCAGGTCGTCCTCGCCATCCTGATCGCCCAGACGCTGGGGCCGTCGCTGCCCAACGTGATCCTGGCCCTCTCCGCGACCTACTGGCCGTGGTTCGCGCGGGTGGTCTACGCGGAGACGAGGGCATTGCAGAAGGAAGTCTTCGTCGAATCTACGGCTGCCCTCGGGGCTTCACCGTGGAGAGTCACCGCGCTCCACGTGCTGCCCAATATCGTGTCGCCGATCATCGTGCGCGCCTCGATCGGCATGGGCTTCACGATCCTCACCGCGGCGGCCCTCGGCTTTCTCGGTCTCGGTCCGCCGCCGCCCACGCCGGAGTGGGGGCGCACGATCGCGGAGTCGCGCGAGTTCCTGCCCGGCGCGTGGTGGTACGCGGCGGCGCCGGGGTTCGCCATCTTCCTCACCGTGATGGGCTTCAACCTGCTCGGCGACGGATTGCGCGACGTGCTCGACCCGCGGCTGCGCCGCGCCCGGAGCGCCGGCGATGGATGAGCTGCTCGGCGTCCGCGAGCTCGAGGTCAGCTACGCCACCGATCGCGGGCCGGCGCGCGTGCTCGACAAGATCAGCCTCGCCATCGCGCCGGGCGAGGTGGTCGGGCTCGTGGGCGAGAGCGGCTGCGGCAAGACCACGCTGGCCCGCGCCGTGCTCGGCATCTTGCCCGTGGGCGCGGCGCGCGTCCACGGCGGCGAGATTCTCTTCAAGGGCCGCGACCTGCTGCGCGAGGACCCGCGCGCGGTCAACGACCGGATCCGTGGCCGGGCCATCACGTTCATCCCGCAGGACCCGTTCACCTCGTTCAACCCCGTCTTCACGGTCGGCACCCAGCTGATGGACCTGATGCGATGGAAGTCGCCGCGGCGCGCCGCCGACGCGGACGGCTGGTTTCGCGGATACCCGCGTGAGCGCCGCCGGGCCGATCGCGACGCCGTCCTCGAGATCCTGCGCGCGGTACAGATCCCCGAGCCCGAGCGGGCGCTCGGCCGACTGCCCCACGAGTTCTCGGGCGGCCAGCGCCAGCGCGTGATGATCGCGATGGCGCTCCTGCCCCAGCCGGACCTCGTCATCGCCGACGAGCCCACCACCGCGCTCGACGTGACCATCCAGGCGCAGATCCTGAGACTGCTCCGCCAGCTCGTGAAGGAGCGCTCGGTCTCCGTGCTCTTCACCACCCACGACCTCGGCACCGCCCACGAGATCTGCGACCGGGTGGTGGTGATGTACGCGGGCCAGGAGATGGAGTCGGCGCCCACCGACGCGTTCTTCCGCCGGCCCGCGCATCCCTACACGCGGCGACTCCTGGCGAGCGTGCCCGGAGCCGACGGCGAGATCCGCGACATCCCCGGGGAGGTGCCGAGCCTCGTCGATCCGCCATCGGGCTGCCGCTTCCATCCGCGCTGCGACGCCGCCACCGAGGCCTGCGCGGTGGCGTTGCCGGAAGCCAAGCTGGTCGGCGCCGACCACGAAGTCCGCTGCCACCACCCATCAGTGATGACCGCGGAATGGCCGTGACGCCATGAGCAGGCGCGTGATCGAGGAGCGCCACGGGTTCCCCGGGGCGCTCCGAGCGTTGGGGGGTGTGGGGGGCCATTTCGGGGCCCCCCACGTCGGATGATCCCGTTGCTGCTCGAGACCGTCGATCTCGTGCGCCACTTTCCCGTGCGCAACGCGTTCGGCCGGCGCACGGGATGGCTGCGCGCGGTGGACGGGGTGTCGCTCTCCGCGCGGGCCGGGGAGACGCTCGGGCTCGTGGGCGAGAGCGGCTGCGGCAAGACAACGCTCGGCAAGACCGTGATGGGCATCTACCGGCCGACGGGGGGCGAGATCCGCTTCCTCGGGCGCGAGATCGGCGCGCTGCCCGCCGTCGCGCGCCGCAAGGTCGCCCGCGACCTGCAGTACGTCTACCAGGACCCGGGCGCTTCGCTCGACCCGCGCTGGAAGGTCGTCCACTCGCTGCACGAGCCGCTCAAGATCCACACGAACCTGTCGAGGGCCGAGCGCGATGCCGAGGTTCAGGCCATCCTGCACGCGGTGGGATTACCCGATGCGCACCTCGATCTTTACCCGCACGAGCTGTCCGGCGGCCAGCAGCGCCGGGTGGGATTGGCGAGGATTCTGACCCTGCGCCCGCGGATGGTGATCCTCGACGAGCCGACCTCGGGCCTCGACGTCTCGGTGCAGGCGAGCGTGCTGAAGCTCTTCCGGAGCCTCCAGGAGACGTTCGAGCTGACCTACCTCTTCATCTCGCACGATCTTTCGGTGGTTCGCGCGATGTGCCAGCGCATCGCGGTGATGTACCTGGGCAAGATCGTCGAGTCCGGCGACACCCACGCGGTCTTCCAGCATCCCCGCCATCCCTACACGCAGTCGCTGCTGGCCGCGGTCCCGCGCATCGGCGGACGCCGCGTCACCCTCGAGTTCGCGCTCACCGGCGAGCCGCCGAACCCCCGCGACGTCCCCAGCGGCTGCCGCTTCCGCACCCGCTGCCCGCTGGCCCAGGACCTCTGCGCTGACGAAGAGCCGCCGCTCCGCGCGGTGGGGGGCGGACTCGTGGCCTGCCACTTCGCGTGAAGATCGATCGCGCGGGCGATCTCGACCGCGTCAGGAAGGACGCCCGCCGTCCTCTCGCAGAGCTGCGACGAAGTTCCCGAACTGTGCGAGCTCGTCGAGGCGGTCGACGAGCGCTTCGATCCGCGTCACCCCGTCCGGGCTGAGGACCACGCCCGCCAGCTCGCGGAACTTCGCGCGGATCTCGTCCTCGCGATACGGATCCTGAAAGTCGCCGCGAGCGCTCTCGCGCAGCCGCGTGAACGCGCGGCCGTCGGTCAGGGTCACGGTCACTCGCGCGGGCTTGAGCCGCGGCACCTGAGCGCTGAGATCGGGATCCTCCCGGACCGTGACCCGCCGACGGAAGGCGCCGATCGCCCGATCGTGGACGGCCTCTTCGGTGAACGCGTGATAGCCCGCGGTGCCGCGCAGGACCAGGGCGGCGGCCGCGTGGGGGAGCGAGTACTTGGCCGCGAAATAGTTGATCGGGTCCGGCTCCCGCATGTTGGCGGCGAAGCGGTAGGTCGCCACCTCGATGCGCTCGATGCCGTCGGGACGTGGCCGATGCTCGGTGAGGATCTCTTCGAGCGCGTCCAGCGCCGCGTAGATCGGGTTGCAGCAGGCGCGTAGCCGGAAATAGTTGCGCGTGATCTCCCATCGCTCGCCCAGCGCTTCCGTCAGGGCTTCGGGCCGGAAGCCATCGCCGACCAACTGGCCGAACGCCTCTTCGATTGCGTCCGGCTGGGCGGCGACGCCGGCCAACGCCAGCTCGGAGGCCAGCACGCCGGCGAACCCGCTCATGCCTCCGGCCACGTTCAGCGCGGTGGCTCCGGCGACCGCGTTGGTGTAGCCGGGTGTGAGGACGAGGATCGCGCCGATTCTGAGCGCCAGACTCGTCTGGACGCCGGTCAAGCCGCGCAGCCGCGCCCCGGCCGCCACCGCGCCCATGAGGGGGGCCTGGCCATTTTGATGGGCGAGCGGCCGCGCGGTCAGTGCCGCGGCCACCCGAGCGGCGACGTCGTAGCCGAGGATCAGCGCGGCCAGCGTCTCCTTTCCTGACCGCTCCAGCCATTCGGCGCTGGCGAGCACGGTGGGCAAGACCTGCACGGCGGCCTGGCAGGAGACGTAGCGATGCCCCTCGCACAACTCGATCGAGCGCCCGGCCAGCCCGTTGAGCA
>DATHGT010000159.1:0-6145 GCA_035317605.1 Candidatus Acidiferrum sp.
TCGCGGAATTGGTTGACGGGCTCGCGTCGGGGGTCGGCTGGCCTAGGTCCTCGAAAAGAGGAGCTGCGCTCCTCTTTTCTGCGAAATCGGCGCTCGACCCCCGACGCGAGCCCGTCAACCAATTCCGCGAGAATCATTAGTAACTCCGCAGGATCTCGTATTCCGTGTTGCGCTGGGCGGGGGCGAAGCCGGCTTCGCGGATCAGGGTGACGATTTCATCGACGCCGACCGTGTTGACGTAGTCGGCGGCGCGGTGGACGTTCTCCTCGAAGAGCGTGCCGCCCCAGTCGTCGGCGCCGAAGTGCAGCGCGATCTGTCCCGCCCGCTTGCCCTCGGAGAACCACGAGGCCTGCACGTGCGGGAAGTTGTCGAGGTAGAGGCGCGAGACCGCGAGCATCCGCAGATACGCGTTCGGTCCTTGATAGTGCTTGATCCACTTCTCGAGCAGCGTGTTGCCGGGCTTGAACGACCACGGCACGAACGCGGTGAAGCCGGCGAACTCGTCGTGGAGCAGGCGGATGGCGTCGAGGTGATCGAGGACGTCGTCCGGAGTCTCGACGTGGCCGTACATCATGGTGGCCGTCGACTTGAACCCGCGCCGGTGCGCCTCGCGGTGCACGTCCAGCCACGCGTCCGGACCGCCCTTCTTGGGCTCGATGCGCCGGCGCACGCGCTCCGAGAGCACCTCGGCTCCGCCGCCGGGCAGGGTCCGCTGGCCCGCCTCCCATAGCTGGTCGAGAACGTCGGTCATGTCGAGCCCGCTCACGCCGGCGATGGTCCGGATCTCCGACGCGGTGAAGAAGTGCGGGGTGACCTGGGGAAAGCGCCGCCGGGTCTCCCGCACGATCGTGAGGTAGTAGTCGAGGGGCAGCTCGGGATTGTGGCCGCCCTGGAGCAGCACGGTCGTCGCGCCCTTGGCCGCCGCGAACTCGATCTTGGCCAGCACCTCGTCGACGGTCAGCGTCCACGCTTCGGGATGCCCGGGCTTTCGGTAGAACGCGCAGAACTGGCAGTCGGTGATGCAGACGTTGGTGTAGTTCGGGTTCGAGTCGATCACGAACGTCACGCGCCGCTCGGGCAGCCGCCGGAACCGGACCTCGTTGGCCAGCGCGCCCGCCTCGAGCAGGGGCGCTTCGGTCAGGAGCCAGTGACCGTCCTTCCGGTCGAGCCGCTCCCCGGCGAGGACCTTGGCGGTGATTTGATCGAGCATCAGTTCCAGACTTTGATCACGTTGTAGAGCGCGTCGCGCTCGACCGGAATCTTGCCGGCGTCGCGGATCATGCGAAAGAGCTGCTCGCGCGCCACACCAGCGGGTGAGGTCGCGCCAGATAAATGCTGGATGCGCTCGTCCTCCAGCGTTCCGTTGACGTCATCCGCGCCGAAATGCAGTGCCACTGATGCTGTTTCTTCCCCCAGGGTCACCCAGTACGCCTCGACGTGGGCGAAGTTGTCGAGCACCAGCCGTGACGCCGCGATCGTGCGCAGGCTGTCGGCCGGCGGCGTCTGTCGCGGCACCAGCTTGGTCGTCGCTTCCTGGTAGGCGAGGGGGACGAAGGTGACGAATCCGCCGGACGCGTCCTGCTGAGCGCGCAATCGCAGCAGGTGGTCGACGCGCTCGGCCAGCGTCTCCACGTGACCGTAGAGCATGGTCGCGTTGGTCTTGAGACCGAGCCCGTGGGCGATGCCGTGGATCTCGCACCAGCGCTCGGGATCGGCCTTGCCCGTGTACTTGAGCAGCCTGGCCAGCCGCGGCGAGAAGATCTCGGCGCCGCCGCCCGGCATCGACCGGAGGCCGACGGCCTGCAGGCGCGCCAGCGCGTCCCTCGGCTCGATCTTCCACCGCCTCCAGAAGTAGTCGATCTCGGCCGCGGTGAACGCCTTGATCTGGACCTCCGGATACGCCTGGTGAATGGCCTCGATCATCCGCTCGTAGTACTCGAACGGCCAATCCGGATGGTGACCGCCCACGATGTGGACCTCGCGGGTCTCGTCCTTCACCATCGCCACCATGTCCTCGATGGTGTGCTCGTAGGCGCCGGCCTGGCCGGGCTTGCGGGCGAACCCGCAGAAGCTGCAGGAGAGCACGCAAAGGTTCGTGGGGGTGATGTGCCGGTTGATGACGAAGTACACCCGGTCGCCCTCGCGCCCGCGCTTGACGTGATCGGCCATGCGCCCGAGCCCGAGCAGGTCGTCGGTCTCGAACAGCGTCAGGGCGTCCGCCCGATCCAGGCGCTCACCGGCCTCGACCTTCTGCCAGACGGAGTCCAGGCGAGCATCGGCGAAACGCACAGGTACCTCCCGAGATGGAGTGGAGCGGACGGTCGATCCGACTCTAACTGTCCGTCAAACCGGGTGTCAAGGATTTGACGGCGCGCGGGCGCGCATGCTAACGGAGACAGTATGCTCGTGACGACGATCGTCGGCAGCCTTCCCAAACCCGCCTGGCTCGCCGTTCCGGAAAAGCTGTGGGCGCCGTGGCGCCTGCCCGCCGAGGTGCTCGACGAGGGCAAGCGCGACGCCGTGCTCGTCGCGCTCAAGGAACAGGAGGCGGCGGGCATCGACATCGTCACCGATGGCGAGCAGACGCGGCAGCACTTCGTCCACGGGTTCCTGGAAACGCTGGAGGGCATCGACTTCACCCGGCGGGTGACGATCGGCATCCGGGCCGACCGCTACAAGGCCGAGGTGCCGACGGTCGTGGGGCCGATCCGGCGGACGCGGCCGGTCCACGTGGCCGACGTCAGGTTCGCGCGGGCCAACACCGGGCATCGTCTCAAGTTCACGCTGCCCGGCCCCATGACCATCGTCGACACGCTGGCCGACGAGTTCTATCGCGATCGGAAGCGGCTGGCCTTCGACTTCGCGCGAGTGCTCAACGAAGAAGCCCGCGAGCTGGCCGCGTCGGGCGTCGACGTCGTGCAGTTCGACGAGCCGGCCTTCAACGTCTACATGGACGACGTGGAGCGCTGGGGCATCGACGCGCTCCACGCCGCCATCGACGGCGTGGGCTGCCGCACGGCCGTCCACATCTGCTATGGCTACGGCATCGCCGCCAACATCGAGTGGAAGCGGACGCTCGGGAGCGAGTGGCGCCAGTACGAGGTGACGTTTCCGCTGCTGGCGGCGAGCCGGATCGATCAGGTGTCGCTCGAGTGCGCCAACTCGCGGGTGCCGGTGTCGCTGCTCGGTCTCTTGCGCGGCAAGGACGTGCTGGTGGGCGTGATCGACGTCGCCTCGGACGTGGTGGAGACACCCGCCGAGGTCGCGGCCACGATCAGGCGCGCGATGGCATTCGTGCCGCCCGAGCGTCTCTATCCGTGCACGAACTGCGGCATGGCTCCGCTCGCTCGCGATCTCTCCTACGCCAAGCTTCGCGCCCTCACCGCGGGCACTGCCATCGTGCGCGCCGAGCTCGGCGCGACCGTCAGCTGATCCACCGCTCGCGCCGGGCGTTCCACCGCGACGGCCCGGACGGCCGGCGACCGCGTGCTATGCTGGCGCGACCATGGCCGACCTGCGGCGGTACTATGAAGACATCGCGCCGGGAGAGGAGTACGAGTCGCCCGGACGGACGGTGACGGAAACCGACATCGTGCTGTTCGCGGGGCTCTCCGGGGACTACAACGTGCTGCACACCGACGCCGAGTTCATGAAGACCTCGATCTTCGGCGAGCGCATCGCCCACGGGCTCCTCGGCCTGGCCATCCAGTCCGGTCTCTTCTCGCGCGCCACCAAGGCCTACGCCACCATCGCCTTCGTCGGCCTGCGCTGGAAGTTCAAGGGACCGATCAAGATCGGCGACACCGTGCGCCTGCGCGCCCGTGTCTCGGCCAAGCGCGACGACGACAAACCCGACCGCGGGCTCATCACCGTGCAGCGGACGCTCCTGAACCAGCGCGACGAGGTCGTGCAGGAGGGCGAGACGGACCTGCTGGTCGAGAAGCGAGGCCGGGCGTGACGACCGCGGTGACCTACTTCGAGGACGTCAAGGTCGGCGACTCGGAGGTCACCCCGGCGATGACGCTGACCGAGGCTCACGCCGCCCTCTACCGAGGCCTCACCGGCGAGAGCCCGGACGCTCCCGAGTCGATCCCCGATCTGCTCCCGCTGTGCCTGGCCACGGGCCTGGGCTGGCGAACGCCGCGGCCGCCGCTGGCCGTGCTCGCGTTCATGAGCTTCGACTGGAAAGTCTACCGCGAGCTGCGCATAGGGGACACCATCCACGGGCGCGCGCGGGTGGCGCTCAAGCGCTCGATGCGGGAGAGCGGCGTGATCATCGAAGACCACGAGCTGATCGACCAGCACGGCGCGGTGGCCCAGGGCGGACGCTTCACGTTCCTCATCGCCAAACGCTCCGCCGATCCTGCCGGAACGAGCTGAACCCAGGAGGTCAGACGACATGACGTTCGATCCCCGTCATCAAAGCCGCACCCTCGTCGACGGCGCCGACCGCGCGGCCGCCCGCACGTACTTCAAGGCCGTCGGGTTCACCGACGCCGACCTGGCCCGTCCGCTCGTCGGCGTGGCCCACTGCTGGATCGAGATCACCCCGTGCAACTGGAACCACCGGAAGATGGCCGAGAAGGTGAAGGAAGGCGTCCGGGCCGCCGGCGGCACGCCGATCGAGTTCAACACGATCTCGGTCACCGACGGCATCGCGATGGGCACCGAGGGCATGAAGGCCTCGCTGGTCAGCCGCGAGACCATCGCGGATTCGGTGGAGCTGGTCGTGCGCGGCCACCTCCTCGACGGGTTCGTGGCGATCTCCGGCTGCGACAAGACGATCCCCGCGATGGTGATGGCGATGGCGCGGCTGAACCTGCCGAGCGTGATGCTCTACGGCGGCTCGATCGCCTACGGCGAGTACAAGGGCGAGCGCTTGACAGTGCAGAACGTGTTCGAGGCGATCGGCGCCTTCAACGCGGGCAAGATCGACGCCCACGAGCTGAACGAGATCGAAACGCGCGCGTGTCCGGGGGCGGGCGCCTGCGGGGGACAGTTCACCGCCAACACGATGGCCACCGCGTTCGAGATGCTCGGCGTCTCGCCGATGGGATTCAACGACGTCCCGGCCACCGACCCGTCCAAGGAAGAGATCGCGTTCGAGACCGGCAAGCTGGCCATGGAGCTGCTGAACAAGGGCCTGCTGCCGCGGCGGATCATCACCCGCAAGTCGCTGCACAACGCGATCGCGGGCGTGATGGCCACCGGCGGGTCGACCAACGCGGTGCTCCACCTGCTGGCCGTGGCCAAGGAAGCGGGGGTCAAGCTCACGATCGACGAGTTCGATCGGATCTCGCGCAAGACGCCGCTGCTCGCCGACATGAAGCCGTGGGGCAGCTACACGGCACCGGAGATGTACGAGGCCGGCGGCATGGGCGTGGTGGCCAAGCGGCTGCTCGAGGCCGGCCTGCTGAACGCCGACGAGATCACGGTGACCGGGCGGACCATCGGCGAGGAAGCGCGCGCCGCCCGCGAGGCGCCGGGCCAGACGGTTGTCCGCCCGCTCGGCAATCCGCTCAAGGGTTACGGCGGGCTCGTCATCCTCAGGGGTAATCTCGCGCCTGAGGGCTGCGTCGCCAAGGTGTCGGGGCAGAAGAAGGATCTCCATCGCGGGCCGGCGCGGGTGTTCAACCGCGAAGAGGACGCGTTCCAGGCGGTCAAGGCCGGGAAGATCAAGCCCGAGGATGTGGTCGTGATCCGCTACGAGGGGCCGAAGGGCGGGCCGGGGATGCGGGAGATGCTCCACGTCACGGGGGCGATCCAGGGCGCGGGGCTCGGCGAATCGGTCGCGCTCATGACCGACGGGCGGTTCTCCGGAGCGACCCACGGGTTCATGATCGGTCACATCGCGCCGGAGGCGTTCGACGGTGGGCCGATCGCGGCGCTGAAGAACGGCGACACGATCGTGATCGACATCGTCAAGCGGCGTCTGGACGTGGAGATCTCGCCGGCCGAGTTGAAGCGGCGTCTCAAGGCGGTGAAGCATCCCAAGCCTCGTTACACCTGGGGTGTGCTTGCCAAGTACGCGCGGCTCGTTTCTTCGGCGTCTGACGGGGCGGTGACCGGCTGACCGTTGCGGTCGGCAGCGGGAGGTGGCGGGGCGCCGCGGCGAAAACACGTTCGTCGGCTGTACGGCGGTTTT
>DATHGT010000160.1:0-26389 GCA_035317605.1 Candidatus Acidiferrum sp.
TCGCGGAATTGGTTGACGGGCTCGCGTCGGGGGTCGAGCGCCGATTTCGCAGAAAAGAGGAGCGCAGCTCCTCTTTTCGAGGACCTAGGCCAGCCGACCCCCGACGCGAGCCCGTCAACCAATTCCGCGAGCACCATTAGCCGCGCGGGCGAGGGAACACGAGCTTCTGGAGGGCGGCCTCCCTGGGCCACACGGCCACCGGCTTGCCGCCGAGAATCTGGATCAGCGTGGGGATCGCGTTGGGGTTGTCGCCGCCTTCGTTGAAGGCGATGAGGCCGCCGTACTGCATGAGCCCGCCGATGAGGTGGGTCTTGCGCAGCGCCTCCACGATCGCCTCCCCATCCGTGGAGCGGGCGCGCTCGAGGACGTCGGCCGCCACGAGCACGGCGTCGTAGGCGTAGCCGGCGTTGGTGTCGAAGGTCTTGCCGCCCGTGCGCTTCCGGTATTCCTCGGCGACGGCGGCCGTCTTCGGGTTCTTGAAGTTGGGCCACGGCACGCTGGTGAGCACGTGCTCCAGGTCGTCCTTGAGGGCGGCGACCTGGGCCGCCTCGTAGAGGCCCGGGCTCCCCGGTGAGACGACACCCATGAGTTCGACTCGCTGCCGGCGGATCTCGGTCAGCAGGATCTGGGCTGAGCCCGGACGCGTGATCGGCGCGATGACGTCGGGCCGGGCCGCCTTGGCCCGCGACACCTCGGTGGAGAGATCGACGGGCGGCTCCGGCCACGGAATCGTCTCCACGATCTCCCACGCCGGATTGGCGGCCTTGTGGGCGGCCACGAACCCGCGTGCCTGTCCCTGACCGAACGGGTCGTTGCAGTGCATCAACACCACGCGCTTGGGCGAGACGCCGGCCTCCTTGAAGATGTCCGAGAAATACTGGACGGCCTTCCGCCCGAACGAAGACGCGGTGGGAAAATTCCGATACACGTACTGGACTTTCTGCGCGCCGTCCCTGACGGCCTTGGCCACGTTCGCGGTGATCGAATCGGCGGTCGCGAGGTCGACGAGGAACGGCACCCGCCGCTGCTGGACCACCGGCACCATCGCGGCCGTGCCGGCGGAGTCGAAGGCGCCGAGCAGCATCTGAGCGCCCTGGCCGATCACGCGCTCGGCCTCGGCCCGCGCCACGTCGGCTTTCCCCTGCGAATCACCGAACAACAGCTCGAATCTGACCCCGCCGAGCCCCTTGATCCCGCCGGCCGCGTTGATCGCCTCGCTGGCCATCTTCGCGCCGAGCCGGCACGCTTGACCGGGCTCGGTGAGGAGACCGGTCACCGGATGCACGATGCCGATCTTGACCGACCTCGTCTGCGCGCTCGGCGAGGACGGCGCCACGGCCACGGCCGCGCCGCTGAGCGCGGCTCGAAGAAACGCGCGCCGGCTCGACCTCGGAACCCTCATCGATCGCTCCTGCATCGCATACGGCGATTGTAGCCGGCGGGCCACCGAGACGCGCTCACTAGCCCTGGCGCAAGGGGAGGACTTTGGTCTCATGAGCGCTCTGGCTGCTTGATTAATACGCACTTCTCGGCCATTCTGCCCATGTGATGTCAGCGCGGGCAGGACCGCCGGGCCACTCACGGGGCGCACGACGCGAGAGGCTCTACACGCCGTTGTGGCTCGTCGTCGCCCTCGGAATCGTCTACGAAGGTGTGCTCGTCTTCACTCCCCTGCTCGATCCGTATCGCTTCCGCACGCCGTACGCGATCCCGACGTTCGACACGCTGTTCGCGCTCGTGGCCATCGGCATCGGCTACCTCTGCATCGAGCGCCACCGCCTGCGGCAGGATCTGGAGTCGGCCGCCCTCGGCGTCGCGCTCTGGTTGACCGCGCTGCTGGCCGTCGCTCACGTCGCCGCGCAACCCGATTACCCGGCCAACCCCGGGGTCAACCCCGGTACCGCCCCGTACTACTTCCTCGCCTGTTTCTTTGCCGGGCTGGCCGGGATCGGGCTGGCCGCCCACCGCGGCGCGCGCCGGTTCGAGCTCACCGACCGTGGGCGATTCTGGATCAGCGCCGGCGTCTTCGCGTTCGGGCTCGTGCTCGCCCTGACGGTGCCGCGTGTTCGTCCCCTGCTGCCGTCGCTGGTCATGCCGCCGGGAAAGTTCACGCCGTTCACGTCGTGGGCGGCGGGCCTCGTCCTCGGCGCCTTCGCGGTCTGGGTGTTCTGGGCCGGCCGGAAGCGATTCTTCAGGCGGGATGGCGACCCGTTCGCGTCCTACCTGTTGCTGGCCGCCGTCCTGTGGACGGTCGGGTTGATGGGGCTGCTCACCTCGGGAGGCTATCGCTACAGCATTCCGTGGTACCTGGCCGGCCTCTCACGTCCGCTCGGCGTCGGCCTCATCTTCGTCGGTCTGCTCCGCGAGCAGGTATGGCTCTACCGCGAGGCCCGAGCCCGGCAGCGTGATCTCGAAGGTCTTCACGGAGCCGGCCAGGCCCTCGTGCGATCCCTCGATGCGCGGGAGATCGTCCAGACGATCACCACCAAAGCGGTCGAGGTCCTCGCGGCCGATGGCGCCGTCCTCTTCCGGCTCGACGCCGACTCGCGGACGGCCGGCGTGGTGAGCCGAGCCGGCGTCATCAGCGATCGGTTCGTCACCGGGCTCGCGCTCTCCGTCGAGCGCGAGGACGCCGGGCCGGCCGCGACCCAGCGACGACTCACCTGGACGTCGGCCCTCTCGGCGGACGACGCCCTCGCCGTGCCCGAAACCGTCCGGGCGCGCATGCGGCAGGACGGGCTGGAGACCGCGATGGCCATGCCCCTCGTGGTCCAGAGCGGCGAGACGTTCGGCATCCTCGCCGTCTTCTTTCGGGGCCAGCGCGAATTCCGCGACGCGGACGTCGAGCTCCTCTCGGCATTCGGCGCCCAGGCCTCGGTGGCGATCGAGAACGCGCGCGCATTCGAGCAGCTGGCCGTCAAGGCCACCCACGACGCGACGCTGCAGGATTTCGGTCGACGGCTTCTGGAGGCGACCGCGGAGAGCCCCATCCTCGACGACGCGGCGCGCACGGCGCGCGATCTCCTGGGCGCCGACTGCGTCGGGATCTTTCTGTTCGACCCCACGTCAGCCGAGCTGCGGCTCGAGGCGGGGGTCGGCTGGCAGCCGGAGACGGTGGGCAGGGTGACCGTGACGCCCTCGAATCAGTCGTTCGCCGGATACACCTTCGTGAACAAGGAGGTCGTCCAGGTCGAGGATCTGGCCGACGAAACGCGCTTTCTGATTCCCCTTCACCTGACCGCCCACGGCATTCGGGCCGGGATCAACGTGCCCCTCGGCGTGCGCGACCAACCGATCGGCGTGCTCGCGGCGTCCTACCGGACCCCTCACCGTTTCAGCGATGAGGAGAGCCGGGCGCTGACGAGCCTCGCCCACCAGACGGCCCTCGCCCTGGACAAGGTCCGCCTCTACGCCGAGCTCCAGAGGAACCTCGAGCGTCTCCAGGAAACTCAGGCCCAGCTCATCCAGGCCGACAAGCTCAAGGCGCTCGGCACCCTGCTCTCGGGCATGGCTCACGAGCTGAACAATCCGCTCTCGACGGTCCTGCTCTCGGCGCAACTCCTCAAGCGCCGGCACGCCCTGTCCGACCCGGTACGCGCGCAGCTGGACGTCATCGAGCAGGAGTGCGAGCGGGCCGCGCGGATCATCCGCGAGCTCCTGGTGTTCGCGCGACGCCGGCCGCCCGAGCGCAAGAGGATCGACGTCAACGACGTGGTGCGGTCCGCGCTCGAACTTCAGACGCCGGAGTTCGACCTTCGCGGCGTCCGCGTGGTCACCGACCTGGTCAAGGTCCCGGCCATCCAGGGCGACGCCCATCAGCTCCAGCAGGTCCTGCTGAACCTGTTCAGCAACGCCACGCACGCGATGAAGGGCGCGCCGGCGAGGGTGCTGACCGTACGCTCGCGCGAGGTCGACGGGACGGTCGCGGTCGACGTCGACGACACCGGTCCGGGCATCGCCGCCGAGCATCTCACCCGGGTGTTCGATCCCTTCTTCACCACGAAGGGGGTCGGCGAGGGTACGGGGCTCGGACTCAGCCTCTCCATCGGCATCGTCGAGGCGCACGGCGGCAGCATGCACGTCGAGAACCGGCCCGAAGGCGGGGCTCGCGTGACCCTGCGGCTGCCGGCCAGTGACGAAGTCGAGACCGGCGAGACGGCACCCAACCCCCAGGCCCCGTCGGAGCGGCGCGGACACATCCTCCTCGTCGAGGACGAAACCCGGCTCCGGGCCGTCCTTCACGAAGTCCTCACGGGGCTCGGCCACACGGTCGACGAGGCGGCGACGGGCGAGGCCGCGATGCTTAGCCTCGATCGGAGGCGCTACGACGTGGTCCTGCTGGACCTCAAGCTCCCCGACATCGACGGCAAAGTCATCTGGCGCTGGCTGCACTCGCGCCACCCCGACACGGCCGCGCGGGTGATGTTCATGACCGGCGACACCATGAGCCCGGAGACGGAGACGTTCCTGAAAGAAGCGGGATGCCCGGTGCTCAACAAACCGCTGGCCATCGACCAGGTCGCGCGCATGGTCGGCCAGTTCCTCGCCCGACCGTAGCGCGTCGGTCCCCAGACCACGCCCGAGCCGTCGCCGCGGCCGTCAGCGGACGGTCCCGTTGAAATATTTCTGCGCCTTGGCCCACGCCCGCTTGCCGATGTGGTGGCCGACCTTCTGCGCCCGCTTGTTGTCGTCGGGGAAGTGGATACCACCGTAGAGACGCGACAGGCCGGCCGCTTCCGCGGCGTCGCTGAACGTCGCAAACGACACCACGGTGTCGACGGACGGGATCCCCGGCTCGACGCGTCCGAAACAGCGGAAGAAGTCCAGCCCGAAGTACGCGACGTCGCACTGGGGGATGACCGTCGAGAACCCGAAGTCGTCGCTGCCGGTGAACAGCTCGAGCACGGTCGCGCTCGAACGCGAGAACACCGAGTGACCCGAGAAGTAGCCGGGGAACGGTGGCGTGAGGTTGGTCCCCGGGTTGTACGGCATCCACTTCTCGCCCGGGATCGGTTCCGTGGGCCGTCCCGGACCGCCCCAGGCCACGATGGTCTGTCCTTGCTTGGTGAAACGAACCGCCGTGATCGGTCGCACGCCGTCGTAAAAGCGCTTGACGTGCCAGGCCGCGATGCCGGCGTCGAACGACGCGTTGTGCATCGCGAAGAACATTTTCACGTCCTGGTCGATCGTGTGCTGGTCGCGCTTGGCCACGAACTGGGCGAAGAGTCCCCAGTGACCGGGCGGGAACTCCGAATCGGGGCCGTCGGCCCAGTACTCGACGATGAGCTTCCGGCTCTCGTCCAGGCTCGCGCTGTACTCGATCATCGCGGCGACGTCGCGGGCATACTTGGCCGGATTCTGCGAGAACGCGGGGGGCGGGCCGTCGGGCGCCTCGTCGAGATCGATCGGTTCCAGCGCGAAGGGTGTGACCCGCCCGAAATGGGGACCGACGAACGTCTGTCGGGCGTGGCTGCTGAAGACGAGCGGTTGCCAGTGATCGGGGTCCGCCACGTTCGGCCACGGCAATGCGGGATTGATGAAGGCGTCGGGATCCGGACACGTCGCGAGCAAGGGACTGCAGAACCCCATCAGCGGATTCGTCGGCACGTAGTGGCGGTAGCCCTCGGCCGGATCGTCGTAGTCGGCGTAGGGTCCGTTGGCGGATCCACCCGGGCCGACACAGGGGATCGGATCCAGCGTCGCCGGGACGCCGCCTAGCTGATTCAGGGGAATCGTCGTCCACGGGTAGCTGGCGGACTCGCACGGTACGGCAAGCAGCACCCTGAGGGGGACGGTGGGGCAGACGTTGCCGAGGGGGCAGGGCGCGCTTCCGTACTGGTTGGCTCCATCGTCGGCCCGGACATCGATCACCGCCTGCGCCGCCAGTCGACCGAGGATCGCCGGCGTCGTGGCCTCGTCCGGATCGGCGCCCAGCACGGCGTCCAATCGGGCCTTGGAGGCGGCATCGGGATAGAGGTTGCGCAGACAGCGATGGGCGGCGAAGCTGATCGCCTTCGTCTTGTTTGCCCCGGTCCGTTCGGCCGCCGGCCGGCGCCGGGTGCCGTCCACATCGGTGGTTCCCACCGCGACGTCGTCGTACGCGGCCCAGGCGTCGTAGATGCACGTGTGCACGATGGCCAGGGCGCGGGCCACGATCGGTGGCCCGTTCCGCAGGGCCTTGCTCGCCCGCACCTCGACCAGCGCCGCGCAGTTCCAGACGCCGACGATGGTCTGGGGCGCGACGGTGCGGGTGGGGGTCAAGCAGTCGGGAGGCTGGACAACGTTTGCGTCTGAGGCAACCTCTCCGGTGTGTTGGTCCGCATCCGATGCCGTGAGCGAGAAGAGCAGCGCGATCGACGTCAGCACGAGAGCGAATCTCAGGGAGTGCATATCCCTTTGCATTTCTTACTCCGGTCCGGGGTCGGGTCGGCCGTGATCTCAACGGGTGCGGGTGGTCCGCTCGCTACACGCTTTCGCCAACGATCACGACGGCATCCACGGCGACGGCCCGGCGACCCGCCGCGATGAGCGGGTTGACGTCGATCTCGATCAGCCGGGGGAGCGTCACCATGAGATCACCGATCGCCATGATGGCGTCGACGAGAGGCGCCGCGTCACACGCGGGGCGCCCGCGGACGCCGCCGAGCAAGCGGGCGCGCACGCCTTCGTGGACGATGGCTCGCGCCTCCTCCGCGCCGATCGGGGCGAGCGCGAGGGAGACGTCACGGATCGCCTCGGCCAGGATTCCGCCGGTTCCGACGGCGACCACGGGACCGAAGACGGGATCGCGGCGGGCGCCGAGCAGCAGCTCCACCCCGTCGGCCACGCGCTCCTGAACGACCACGCGCGGGGCACCGAGCCGAGAGCGCGCGTCGCGGAACGCCTCGCGCACCGCGCCGGCGTCGCGCAGGTTCAGGTACACGCCCCCCGCCTCGGTCTTGTGCAGGAGATCGGGCGCGTCGGCCTTCGCGACGACGGGATACCCGATCTCCTCGGCGGCCGCCACCGCCGCGTCCTCGGTCGCGGCGATCCGTTCGCGACAGAAGACCACGCCGTGGGCTTCGAGCGCGCGACGGGCCGTCGCATACGGCAGAGGCCCCGCGGGAGCGTCGGCGACCAGGCGCGCGATCTCGAGGCGAGCGCGCGGGGTCGGCGGCATCGAGACGCTCGCCCGTGCGCGCCAGAGCGCCCGCCACGCGCGAACCGCTCGCTCGGGACCGGGCAGGACGGGGACTCCGCCAGCCCGCAGGCGTTCGGCGATGCCGGGCGCGTCGGCCGCGAAGGCCACCGCGGGCTTGCCGGTGGCCCCGCTCGCGGCGACGATCGCGTCGGCGAACTCGGGAATGTCGAGGCCGACGTCGACGGCCACCACTCCCGCGATCTCCGGCTGCTCGAACACCAGGCGCACAGCCGGGGCGATGCGATCGGGCGACACCTGCGGCGTGAGATCGACGGGATTGCCGACCGCCGCGAACGCTGGAAGCAGCGTTCTCAGCCGGGCCCGCGTGTCGTCGCTCAGAGCGGGGAGGGACAGCCCGGAGTCCTCGGCGCTGTCGGCGGCGACCACCGACGGCCCGCCCGAGACGGTGATGACCGCGATCGCGGGACCCGACGGGGGCGGCGCCGTGCTGATCGCGAGCGCTTCGATCGCGTCGAAGAATTCCTCGGTGTCCTCGGCGAGCACCGCGCCCGCCCGCCGGAAGCCCGCTCGATAGACATCATAGGTGCCGGCCAGCGCCCCCGTGTGCGAGCCGGCGGCGCGGCGCCCGGCGTCGGAGCGCCCCCCCTTGAGCACGACCACCGGCTTGCGCGCGGTCGCCCGACGGACGATGTCGACGAACCGGCGTCCGTCGCGCAGCGCCTCGATGAAGCAGGCGATCAGCGTGGTGCCGGGATCGTCGGCGAGGTACTCGATCACCTCGGCGACGTCGACGTCGGCCTGGTTCCCGATCGAGAGAAAGTGGCGGACGCCGAGGCCGCGGCCGCCGAGGTGACGGAAGATCAGACCGCCATACGCCCCGCTCTGCGATATGACGCCGATGCCGCCCTCGATCGCGGGGAGATCCCAGAAGTACGTGCCGTTCAGCCGCGACGGCGCCGAGTAGACGCCCATGCAGTTGGGACCGACCAGCCGCATCCCGGCCGCGCGGGCCCGCGCGAGCACCTCGCGCTGCGCGTCGCGACCGCCGTCGTCGACCTCGCCGAACCCGGACGACAGCACGACCGCCGCGCCGACCTTCCGCGACGCGAGTGACGCGATGGCGGCGGGCACGGCGGCCGCGGGCAGGCTCACCAGCGCGAGATCGACGCCCTCGGGCAACGCCTCGATCGCGGGGAGCGTGTCGAGCCCGAGAATGGTCTCGCCGGCGGGATTCACGGGATGAATGCGGCCGCCGTAGCCGCCCGCCTTGAGGTTTTCCAGCAGCCGATAGCCGAGCTTGGCGGGGTTGCGCGACACGCCGAGCACGGCGACGCTGGCCGGGGCGAAGAGCCTCGCGAGATCGGTCATCGCGCCCCGCCGCGCTCGAGCGTCTCGGCGTCGGCGCCGCCGAATCTCACGCGCGGATCGCTCTCACCCAGTCCGGCGACGTCCAGCCCTCGCGCAGGAGGGCGCGGATCTCGCGCAGCGCGAAATCGCCCAGCCCCAGGCGCTCGAGCGCGCGCCCATCGCCGCCGAGCCGTCGCCCGAGCAGCACGCCGAAGACCTGCAACAGTCCGCTGATGGCCGGGGTGTCGACGGTGACGGTGCGCGCGGCGGACTCGAACAGGGCCAGGCCCAGCACCACGTCCTCGGTGACATACCGATGGTCGAGGTCGAGCGCCTCGTCGAAGATGCCGCTCTCGGCCACCAGAGCGCGGGCGCCGGCGCCGTAGAAACCCTCGGCCGCGCGCGCCTCGTCGTAGTACGTGGCCAGCTCGTAGTGGGGCGCCGGGTAGTCCCACCCCGCCCGCACGGCCACCCGCTCGGCGTCCAGGGCGTCGATCAGACGCCGGATCGTCGGCGTCGTCCCCGCCACGTGGACGTCGAAGCGCCCGCCGTCGATGGCCCCGGCGTTGAGCAGCACCAATGGTGGATGAATCACGGGACCCGCGTTGGCCAGCGCCGCGTCCAGGGCATCCACGCAGGGGCGGATCGCCGGGTAGAGCGGCCGGAGACGCGCGAGCGTGGCCTCCCGGCGGTTGGCGGGAAACACGCCCACCGGCAGATTGGTCGCGCGCACCGCGACCCGCGCCTCCGCGGCCGCGCGCTTGCGCGTGAGATACGGCAGCGTGGCGGTCTCGGCGAACGCGAACGGCAGCCGCCCGCCCGCGCGGGCGATCGAGCGCGCCATCGCGTACGTGCCCAGGGTGCCGGGGGTCAGCAGCACGACCTGCTGGTCGGTGAGCAACGGGCCGAGCCGGGCGGCGAGATCGTCGTGGCTGGTCGCGGGCAGCGGCGCCACCACGATCTCCGCCCCCGTCACCGCCGCCGCGAGATCGTCGGTGGCCAGCGCGGGCGCCACCACTCGCCGCTCGCCGTCGGCGACCAGCGCGATGCCCCCGGCCGCGCGTACGGCCGACAGCGGCTCCGATCTCCGCGACCACCACCGAACGGTGTGGCCGCCGCGCGTGAGGTCCGCCGCGGCCGTGAGTCCGCCGTTGCTGGCCCCGAGGACCGCGACGATCGCCATCAGGCCACCGCCCCGGTCGCGTTCACGCGAGCGCTCCGGTGGCCCATCAGGCCACCGCTCGCGCGCCCCGGAGCGCGGCGATGCGCTCGGGCGGGTAGCCGAGCAGATCGCGCAGGATCTCCTCGGTGTTCTGGCCGAGCGGCACCGGTGGCGTCACCTCCAGGCCGAGCACCCCGTCGGCCTTGATCGGGGTGCCCAGCGTCGGCAGCGGGCCGTGACGTGGATGGTCCATCCGCACCACCATCTGCCGGTGCTTCACCTGCGGGTCGTCGAGCACGCGCTCGATCGAGTTGATCGGAGCGGCCGGCACGCCCTCCCCGTTCAGCCGCGCCAGCCAGGCGTCGGTGGTGTCCTCGGCGAAGCGCGCGGCGATCAGCGACTCGAGCGCGCCGCGATGGGCGACCCGATCGCGATTGGTGGCGAAGCGCGGATCCGTCTCCCACTCCGGGCGTCCTGCCGCCCGGCAGAAGCCGCCCCAGAACTTCTCGGAGAACACGGCCACGATCAGGTGGCCGTCGCGGGTGGCCAGGGCTTGATACGGGACCACCGAGGCGTGGCCGGAGCCCATCGGCCCGGGGATGCGACCGTCCGTCCAGAAATACTGGGCCATGTAGGAGAGCAGCGAGACCTGGCAGTCGAGCAGCGAGAGATCGAGGTGGGTGCCGCGTCCGGTCGCGCCGCGCCGCACCAGCGCCGCGCACACCGCGAGGGCGCCGAAGAGGCCGCCGGAGAGATCACCCATGGGTAACCCCATCCGGGCGGGGGCGCGGCCGGGCTCGCCGGTGACGCTCATCCCGCCGCCGCGGGCCTGGAGCGCGAGGTCGAACGCCGGGAACTCGCGGTACGGCCCCTCCTGACCGTAGGCGGAGATCGAGCACATGACCAGGCGCGGATTCAGCGCCGACAGCTCGGCATAGCCGCAGCCCAGACGCTCCATCACCCCCGGGCGAAAGTTTTCCCACACCACGTCGGCCCGGCCCACGAGGTCGTGGAACACCGCGCGCCCCTCGGTGGAGGCCAGGTCGATGGCCAGGGATTTCTTGTTGCGATTGATGGCCAGGAAGTACGCGCTCTCGCCGTCGGGCAGGAATGGCGGCCCCATGGCCCGCATCGGGTCGCCGCCGCCGGGCTCCTCGACCTTGATCACCTCGGCGCCCATGTCGGCCAGCAGCATCGACCCGTACGGCCCCGCCAGCATCCGCGAGAGATCGAGCACCCGCACGCCCGCGAGCAGCGCGGTCATCGCGCGCGGACCTGCTCGAGGGCCGCCCGGACCCGCGGGGCGGTGATGGGCAGCTCCGTGAAGCGCACGCCGGTGGCGTCGTGGACCGCGTTGGCCACGGCGGCGGAGACCGCGATCACCCCCGACTCGCCGAGGCCCTTGGCGCCGAACGGACCTTCGGCCTCGGCGCTCTCGACCAGACGCACGGCGATGGCCGGCATGTCGGCCGCGCGCAGCAGCGCGTAGTCCATGAAGCTCTGCGTGAGCACCTGACCTCCTTCGATCACGAGCCGCTCGCTCAGCGCGTACCCCAGGCCCATGTGGATGCCGCCGTGCACCTGGCCCTCGGCGGCCAGCGGGTTGAGCGCGCGGCCGACGTCGTGGGCCGAGGCGACGCGCCGGACCACGATGCGCCCGGTCGCCTCCTCGACGTCGAGCAGCACGGCCTGCGCCGCGAAACCGTACGTCGCGGAGACGTTGCCGCGCAAGTCCTTGTCGAGCATCTCGGTGGGCGGATCGTAGAACGCCTCCGCCACCAGCGTCTGCCCGGCCGGCCGGTAGTGTCCGGCTCGGACCACGCGATCGTACGGCAGGCGGCGCTGCGGCTCACCCACGACGGAGATCCAGCCGTCGGCGATGGCCAGCCGCTCGGCCGGCTCGTCGAGGGATTCGGCGGCCATGGCCAGGAGGCGGGCGCGGATCTTCTCGGCGGCCAGTCGCGCGGCGTTGCCGGCGATGAACGTCGTGCGGCTGGCGTGGGCGCCCACGTCCCACGGCTTGACCGCGGTGTCGGAGTTCACGACGTCGACCCGGTCGAGGGGCACCCCGAGCGTCTCCGCCACGATCATGGCCAGCACGGTCTCTGAGCCCTGGCCGATCTCGCTCGCCCCCGTGATCAGCGACACCCGGCCGAAGTCGTCGAGCTTGACGATGGCCCCGCACCCGTCCGACTTATAAATCCTGGCCCCGCCGCCCACGTGGAAGAGCGCCGCGTAGCCGACTCCGCGCGCCCAGCCCGGGGCCGGGGCCGGCGGCGGATCTTCGACGATCGCCTCCGCCGCCGCCTCCAGGCACTCGGCCATCGCGCAGGAGGTGATCACGAAGCCCTGGGGATGGACGTCGCCCGACTTCACCACGTTGCGCCGGCGCAGCTCCAGCCGGTCCAGGCCGAGCCGGTCCGCGAGCTCGTCCATCTGAGACTCGACCGCGAACGTCGATTCGAGGTTGCCGTAGCCGCGCATCGAGCCGGACGAGGGATGGTTCGTGTAGGCGATGGTCGTGTCGAAGCGCACGCTCGGGCAGCGGTAGAGGCCGGCCACCGTGGCGAGCATCACGTACGGGGTCGTCGAGCCCCACGAGACGTAGGCGCCGTTGTCGATGGTCACGTGGGCGTCGCGGGCGAGCAGGCGCCCGTCGGCCGCGGCGGCCGTGCGCAGACGGATCAGGCACGGCTCGCGGGTGGGACACGCCACGAATTCTTCCACGCGTTCGAACTCGATCTTCACGGGCCTCCGCGCGGCGCGGGCCAGCAGCGCGGCGATCACGTCGATCGGATAGAGATCGAGCCCGCGCCCGAAGTTGCCGCCGACCGGCGGCTGGAGCACGCGCACCCGGTCGCCGCCGATCCCGAGGGTCGCGGCCAGATCGCGCTGGTAGAGAAAGGGCACCTGGGTGGTGCTCCACATCGTGAGCCGGCCCTCGGCGTCCCAGTCGGCGATGGCCACCATGGTCTCCAAACAGGCCGGCGTGACGAAATTGAGACGGTATTCACCCTCGACCACCGCGGCGGCGGCGGTGAACGCGCCCTCCACGTCGCCCGCCGCGAACTGGTAGCGCAGCGACGTGGCGTTGGTTCCCATCTCTTCGTGAACGAGCGGCGCGCCCTCGACCAGCGCCGCGCGCGGGTCGAACACCGCCGGCAACTCCGCGTACTCGACGTCGATCAGCGCGAGCGCTTCCTCGGCGGCCTCCGCGGTCTCCGCGGCGACGGCGGCGACCTCGTCGCGGATCGAGCGGACCTTCCCGCGCTTCAGCGCGAGCTGATCCTTGGCGTATCCGAACGGATGCTGGACGACGTCGTCGCCGGTGATGACCGCGATCACCTCGGGCACACGGCGCGCCCGCGCCGTGTCGATCCTCACGATGCGGGCGTGTGGCAGCGGCGTGCGGAGGATCTTGCCGTGAGCGAGACGGGGCAGCTCCACGTCGTGGAGGAAGCGGGTGCGGCCGGTGACCTTCTCGGGCCCGTCCTTCTTGGGCGTGGCCTTGCCGATGACGTCGAAGTCCATCAGAACCCGACGGGCTCCCGGTGCTCGCCGAAGACGTCCTTGAGCGCGCGGTTGATCTCGCCGAGCGTGGCGTACGCCTTCACGCACTCAGTGATCGCGGGCATGAGGTTCGCCGTCCCGCGTGCCTCGTCGGCCAGCCGGCGCAGCGCCGCCGTCGCCGCGTCGCCGTCGCGCTCGGCGCGGACACGGGCCAGCTGCTTGACCTGAGCCTCGGCCACCGTCGGATCGAACGCGTACAGCTCCACGTCGCGATCGGCCTCGGCGCCGGCGTCGCCCACGTGGCAGTTCACCGCGACCTTGCGGATTTCACCGGCCGCGAGCCGCTGCTCGTGGAGATAGGCCTGGCGCGCGACCTCGGCCTGAATGGCCCCGCTCTTCACGGCCTCGACGATGCCGCCCATGCGCTCGACCGCGGCCAGCTCCTCGACGATCCGTTCTTCCATCGCGTTGGTGAGCGCCTCGACGTAGTAGGCGCCGCCCAGCGGATCCGCGGTGTCGGCCGCGCCCGATTCCTCCGCGCAGATCTGCATGGTGCGCAGCGCGATGAGCTGGGCCTTCGCCGAAGGGATCGTGTAGGCCTCGTCGTAGGTGGGCAGCGCCATCGTCTGGGCGCCGGAGAGCGCGGCGGTCAGCGCGATGTAGGCGCCGCGCACGATGTTGTTCTCCGGCTCCTGCGCGGTGAACGCCGAGCCCCCGCCCCCGATGAGGCTGCGGAACATGCACGACCGCGGATTGGTGGCGCCGAAGCGCTCGCGCATCATCCTCGCGTAGAGCCGCCGCCCCGCCCGGAACTTGGCGACCTCCTCGAAGATCTTGCCCCAGCACGTGAAGTTGAAGGACAGACGCGGCGCGAAGTCGTCGACGGCCATCCCCCGCGCGAGCATCAGCTCCACGTAGGCGGCGGCGATGGCGAGTCCGTACGCCATCTCCTGAGCGGTCGTACAGCCCGCCTCGCGGATGTGATAGCCGCAGACCGAGACCGGGTTCGAGCGCGGGTAGCGCCGGGCCGAGAACTCGATGAGGTCGGCGACCAGCCGCAGCGAGGGCTCCACCGGATACACCCACGTCCCCCGCGCGATGAACTCCTTGAGGATGTCGTTCTGCGGGGTGGTGACGACCTTGTCGGCGGCCACGCCCTGGCGCTCGGCCACCGCGTAGTACATGGCGGTGATCGGCGCCGCCATGCCGTTGATGGTCAGCGACACGCTCACGCGATCGAGCGGGATGCCCGCGAACGCGGCTTCCATGTCGGCCAGCGTGTCGACGGCCATGCCCACGCGCCCGACTTCGCCCTCGGCCCTGGGGTCGTCGGAGTCGAGGCCGAGCTGGGTCGGCAGGTCGAAGGCGACGTTGAGCGCGTCCTGGCCGTGGGCCATCAGGTGTTTGAAGCGGGCGTTCGTCTGCGCCGGCGTGCCGAAGCCGACGTACTGGCGCATGGTCCACAGCCGCTCGCGATACATCGCGCGATGGATGCCGCGGGTGAACGGATACTCGCCGGGACGTCCGACCTCCGCGTCCACGTCGTGCCCGGCGAGGTCTTCGGGGCCGTAGCTCGGCTTGACCGGAATCCCGGCGTTGAGCCTCAAGTCCTTCAAGACGTCACCTCCTCAGATCGCTCGCCTCGGACGGCGGGGCCCCAGCCCCGCGACGTCCTGCGGCTCGCCCAGCCTCCGCGTGGTGAACGCGGCGACGATGTCGGTCAACGGGGTGCTCATCGGAAAGATGGCGGCGGCGCCGAGCGCCCTCAGCGATTCCACGTCGCGCGGCGGGATGGTGCCGCCCACGATCACGCCGACGTCGCCGGCGCCGGCGGCGCGGAGCCCCTCGATCACCCGGCGGGTCAGGAGCAGGTGCGCGCCCGAGAGGATCGAGAGGCCGACCACGCCGACGTCTTCCTGGATCGCCTCGGCCACGATCTCCTCCGGCGTACGCTTCAGTCCGGTGTAGACGACTTCGTGGCCGGCGTCGCGCAGCGCCTGGGCGACCACCTTGGCCCCGCGATCGTGGCCGTCGAGTCCGGGCTTGGCGATCAGGATCTTCATCCGCTGATCTCGAGCGTCTCGAGCCGGCCGGTGACGCGGGCGCCGTCGATCAGGATCTTGCCCACCGAGATCGGCAGCTTGAAGCGCCGCGGTCCCGCGCTGCCTGGATTGAAGAACAGCACGCCGTCGCGCTCCTCGCAGCGCGGTTGATGGCTGTGGCCGGCGATCACCACCGAAAAGCCGGCGACGCGCGGGTCGAGGTCCAGCTCGTCGATGTCGTGGAGCATGTAGATCGACGCGTGTCCCAGCTCGAGCGTCTCGCGAAGCGGAAGATCCTTCGCCCACGGCGCGCGATCGTTGTTGCCGCGCACGGCGAGGACCGGCGCCAGCTTCTCCAGGCCGCGCAGCACGGCGGGCGATCCGACGTCGCCCGCGTGGACGATGATGTCGCTGCCGCGCAGCACGGCCTCCGCTTCCGGGCGGAGCAAGCCATGGGTGTCCGAGATCACGCCGAGGCTGTAGATCGGCCGCCGCCTCATGTCAGGGACCGGCCTCGCTCGGCGCGAACGCGGGCAGCCAGCGCGGCGCGCCCTTCGAGTCGTCGTCGACGCGCAGCGGACGCAGCTGGACACGCTGACCCACGCGGACCTTCGCCGGCTCGGCGTCGACGACGATCGAGAAGATCCGATGCCGGTCGACCTTCACGATCGCGAAGATCCGCGGACCCGTGAAGCCGGACGGCAGCCCCGCCTCCTGGACCGTGAACGCGTGAATCGTGCCCTCGGCCGGCAGGTCGATCCACTCGAACGCGTCGAAGCCGCACTCGGGACAGAACCCGCGCGGCGGCCAGGCCGCCCGCCCGCAGCCGGCGCACGACGTGGTGCTGAGCCGCCCCTCGCCCAGCCGACGGTAGAACTCCGCGAGCTTGTTGTGATCGGCCGACTCCAGCGGATAGGGATCGACGGCGCGGTAGTACGATTGATTGGATGGGGGGCCTAGCCGCGGGCCCCCCAAGCCCCCCGTCGCTCGGAGCACCCCGGCGGAGCCGTGGCGCTCCTCGATCTCCGCCTTCAGCCGGCGCAGCAGCGCGCGGACCTTCGCGGTCTCGAACGCGTCACGACGCTCGCCGTCGTAGTCGAAGAACCCGCGTCCGGTCTTGGGACCCAGCTCGTTGCGGGCGATCTTCTCGTCGACCAGGCGGGCCGCGGCGAAGCGTGAATCGCCGGTGGCCTGCGTCATGAAGCGGCTGGCCCGCTGGAGGATGTCGACACCGCCCCAGTCGATGAACTCGAAGATGCCGACCGTGGCGTAGCGAAACCCCATGCCCGCGCGAAACGCGCGGTCGACGTCTTCCGGCGTCGCCACCCCTTCTTCCACGAGCCGCACGGCCTCGTTCATCAACAGCACCTGAAGTCGCGGCCCGATGAACCCGGGCGAGTCGCCGCAGCGCACCGGCGTCTTGCCCAGGCGCTCGAGCAACGCGAGCGCGCGATCGACCACGTCAGGCGCGGTGGCCGCGCCCGGAACCACCTCGACCAGCGGGATGATGTGCGCGGGGTTCAGCCAGTGGGCGACGAGGAAGCGCTCGGGGCCCGGCACGGCGTCAGCGAGATGGCGCGGCGAGATCGTGGAGCTGGCCGAGGCGATGATCGCGTGGTCGGCCACGCGGTCCTTCAACCGCGTGAACGCCTCGCGCTTGACGTCGAGCAGCTCGGGCAGCGCCTCCTGCACGAACTCGCACCCGGCGAGGCCATCGAGCCCGATGCCGGTCTCGAGGCGGGCCAGCGCGTCGGCGGCGTCCCTCGGCTTGATTACCCCCTCGTCGACCATCAGGCCGAGGTCGCGCTCGATCTCGCGCCGCGCGTCGGCCAGCACCGCCTCGGCCTCGGCGCGGGATCGCGGCTTGACGTCGCGCAGCCGGATCTTCCAGCCACCCAGCGCGAAGGCCAGCGCGATCTGCCGCCCGATCCGTCCCGCCCCCACCACCGCCGCGTCGCTCATGGGATCACGCCGGGTCCGACCCATAGATCATGACCACGTGCTCGCCCATGCCGCTGTTGTTGTGGGTGAGCGCGACGGCGGCGTCGGGGACCTGGCGCGCGCCCGCCTCGCCGCGGAGCTGGACGAACGCCTCGGCGGCCTGGGCCACGCCGGTGGCGCCGAGGGGATGGCCGCAGCCGATGAGCCCGCCGCGCGGGTTGACGACCACGTCGCCGCCGTAGTCGCTCCGGCCCGCGGCCACGAACGCTCCGGCCTCGCCCTTGCGACAGAAGCCCAGCTCCTCGTAGGCGATCAGCTCGGCGATCGCGAAGCAGTCGTGGACCTCGGCCAGATCAACGTCCCGCGCACCGATCCCGGCCATGCGGTACGCCGACTCGGCGGCCCGCGAGAGCGCGGGCCAGCGCGCGTAGTCCTCGTCGAGCGAGGTGAGCTGGAACCCGTCGAGGGCCTGCCCGGTCCCCCGGATCCACACGGGCTGATCGGTGAGGTCTCGTGCGCGTTCTTCGCTGGCCAGGATGACCGCCGCCCCCCCATCGGTGATCGGCGAGCACATGAACAATCTCAGCGGGGTCGAGATCATGCGCGAGCCCAGCACCTGATCGACGGTCGCGCCCTTGTTGAAGTGCGCGTTGGGGTTCTTGGCCGCGTGGTTGTGGTTCTTCACCCCGACCAGCGCGAGCTGCTCCTCGGTCGTCCCGTACTCGGCCATGTGGCGCTGCGCCGCCAGCGCGAAGCACGGCGGCGCGGTCAGCCCGAACGCCGCTTCCCACTCGCGGTCCACCCCCGTCCCCATGTTGAGGACGGCTTCGTCTCCCGAGGGCTGGTTGAGCTTCTCCACGCCGAGCACCATCACGAGGTCCGCCAGCCCGGCGGCGATGAACGCGTAGGCGTAGCGGATGCCCACGGTCCCCGAGGCGCACATGTGCTCGGTCCGCGCCGAGAGCGTGCTCGGCCGGATCCCCAGCGCCTCCGCGGCCAGCGACGCGATGTGACTCTGAAACGCGGTGCGCTCCGGCATCACCGATCCCACCACGAGCCCGTCGAGATCACGCGGCTTGAGCCCCGCCGAATCGAAGCACGCCTTCCCCGCCTCCCAGATCAGATCCCGGTACGACGCCTTGCGCACCCCGAACTTCGTCACAGCAGCCCCCACAAGCGCGACCCGGTTCATCTCCTCACCTTCTCGCCCGGACAGACGAGGGATGGTCCGCTGCGCTCGGTCATGGTGCGTCGGCTCCGTAGGCGGTGGCGCGGTCCCAGGCGAGGTCGCGGCTGATCACCAGGCGCAGGATCTCGGACGTGCCGCCGCCGGGGAGCAGGAAGCGGGCGTCGCGGAAGTAGCGCTGGATCGGATATTCCATGGCCAGGCCGTACGAGGCCAGGATGCGCGACGCCTCGTCGGTGATGCGGACGGCGGTCTCGGACGCGAAGAGCTTGGCCATCGCGGCCTCGCGCGTGACTGTGCGGCCGGCGTCGATGGCTCCGGCGGCCTGATAGGTCACCAGCGTCGCGGCGTGCAGCGACGTCAGCATGTCGGCGAGCTTGAAGCCGATGGCCTGGTGCTCGGCGATGGGCTTGCCGAACGTCACCCGCTGGCGCGCGTAGGCGAGCGCTCCGTCGTAGGCGGCGCGGGCCAGGCCGACCGACAGCGCGGCGGTCATCACCCGGATCTCGGACAGAATGGTCCCGACCTTCTCGACGCCGCCGGTGTCTCCGCCGAGACAGTGCTCGGCGGGGACTTCGACGTCGTCGAGCAGGATCTCGCCGGTGACGGATGCGCGCACCGACATCTTCTCGATCGCCTTGCCCAGCGTGATCCCCCGCATCGAGGCGCGGTCGAGGAGGAACAGCGCGATGTTCTTCATCCCTCGCTCGCCGGACGTCTTGGCGGCGACGGTCAGGAGGTCGGCCACCGGCGCGTTGGTCACCCACGTCTTGGTGCCCTTGAGGATCCATCCGTCCCCGTGGCGCTCGGCGCGGGTCGAGAGGTTCGCGAGATCGGAGCCGGCGTTGGGCTCGGTGAGCGCGAAGGTCGCGATGAGATCGCCGCGGAGCGCGGGCGCGAGATAGCGCTCGCGCAGCGCTTCGGAGCCGTAGCGATAGATGAAGTACGTCCCCATCAGCGACTGCATCGCAGACGCCGCGGCCAGCGACATCGAGCCCCGCGCCAGCTCCTCCGCGAACAAGCAATAGGTCACCATGTCGCTGCCCGCGCCGCCGTAGGTCTCGGGATAGCGCAGGCCGAAGTAGCCCAGCTCGCCGACCCGGCGGAAGAGGGCGGCCGGAAACTCGCCGCGCTCGTCGATCGCATCGGCCGCCGGCACGACCTCAGCGTCGACGAAGCGGGCCACGGCTCGCCGGAAGCTCTCGTGCTCGGGAGTGAACGCGATCATGACGTCGGGACCGCGGGACGGCGCGGCGCCCGATCGTTCGCCGCGCGCTCACGCATCGACAGGCGCAACGCGCGCGTCGCCTCGTCGTCCACACCGAGATCGACGCCGTCACCGGTGATGACCACGCCGTACTCGCGCCGCGCCGCCTCGATGGACACGTATTCGTCCAGCACGTCGTCGAGCACGCGCGCGGGGTCGCGCGCCAGCGGGTCGCCGTAGCCGCCCGCGCCCGATTGCTGGAAAGAGATCACGTCGCCGAACGCGAACTCGCGCGACTGCTTGCCGTGGACGATCTGCTCGTCGGGGCCGGGGTTGATCAGCGTTCGCGCCAGCGCGCCGCTCCTTCCACCGTACAGCCCGTAGGGCGCGAAGCGCTGGCGCTCGGAGAGATTGGTCAGCTTGCCCTCGTCGGCGAGGAAGCGCAGATCGCGCCGCAGCCCGCAGCCCCCGCGAAACCGGCCGGCCCCCGCCGAATCGGGGATCAGCTCGAAGCGCTCGACCACGATCGGCTGCGTCGCCTCCTGCGCCTCGACCGGGATGTTCGACGCGTTGAACGCCATGGCCATCGCCTCGCAGCCGTCCTTGGTCGCGCGCGCGCCCGTCCCCGAGAGCACCAGCTCGTAGGCGACGAAGCGACGCCCGCGCCCGCGGTCCCAGCCGCCGAACGTCGGGTTCGCGAAGTGCGAGGACGCGGCGGCGACGCGTTCCGGTAAAGCCGGGGCGAGAGCGCCGATCACCGCCTCGAACGTGCGATAGCAGATGATGGCCCGCGGTCCCCCGCCCGCCGGCGGACGCGGATTCAAGAACGAACCCTCCGGCGCCTTCACGGTGATCGGACGCAGGGCGCCCTCGTTCATCGGACCGTACGGATCGGTCAGGCACTTGATCGCCGCGTACGAGTACGAGCGCGTGTAGTTGATGTAGGAGTTCAGGCCCGACGCGGTCTGCGGGCTCGAGCCCTCGTAGTCGACCGTCACCGCGTCGCCGTCGACGGTGACGGTCACGAACACGCGCAGCGGATCGGTGCCCGGCCCCCAGTCGTCGAGGAAATCCTCGAACGTGTAGACGCCGTCGGGCACCGCGCGGATGGCCGCGCGCATGTTGGCCTCCGTCCGCGCCACGATCTCGTCCATGGCCGCGACGAGCGTCTCACGACCGTATCGGCGCGCGAGCTCGGCCAGGCGCAGCTCGCCCACGCGCAGCGCGCTCCGCTGGGCTCGCAGATCGCCCAGCACTTTCTCCGGCGTGCGGCTGTTGGCGGCGATGATGCCGACGATGCCCTCCTGCTCCTCGTAGCGCCGCCATACTTTAGTCGGCGGGATGCGCAGGCCTTCCTGGAAATAGTCGAAGATGCCCTCCACACCTTGACTGCCCGGCCGCTGCCCGCCGACGTCGGTGTGGTGGAGGATGTTGACCACGAAGCCGATCAGCGCGCCGTCCTCGAACACCGGCTGGGTGATGAAGAAGTCAGGAAGATGTCCGGAGCCGAGCAGCGGATCGTTCAGCAGGATCGCGTCCCCGGGCTCCAGCGTCGCGACCGGATGGGCCGCCAGCGCGTTGGCCACGGCGAACGACATGGCGCCCATGTGCCCGGGGCTGTAGGGTCCCTGCGCGACCATGCGACCGGCGGCGTCGAACACGGCCACCGAAAAGTCCTGCCCCTCGCGCGCCTGCTCGGAGTACGCGGTCCGGTGCACGGTGGTGCCGATCTCCACGGCGATCGATTGCAGCGCGCCCCACACCACGCCCAGCGTGATCGGATCGACGCGGGCGGTCACCGGCCGACTCCGACGAGGAGGCTCGCGTACTCGTCCACCACCGCCTCCACGCCCGGCGGCAACACCGTGGTCGACTCGCGCTCCTCCACGATCGCGGGGCCGGTCAGCGTGATGCCCGCGGGCAGCGCGTGACGGTCGTAGATCGGGCACTCGAGATACCCCGGCACCTCCGGAAAGTACGCGCGCCGGACGCCCTTGCGCGCGCCGTCGCCGGAGCGGGGCGGCTGCTTGGCCAGCGCCACGCGCGGCGCGCCGCCGACGGCGGAGAGCTTCCAGGTCACGACCTCCACCGGCTCGCGCGGGTTCGCGTAGCCGTAGCGGGCGGCGTAGATCTCGTCGAAGCTGGCGCGCAGCCCCGCCAGCGCGGCGGCGTCGAGCGGACCGGCGGGCACGGGAACGTTCAGCTCGTAGCCCTGGCCGACGTAGCGCGCATCCGCCGAACGGACGAGGGTGATCGCGCCGGCGGAGTCGTCGGCGGTCCCGCCCCGCGTCGAGTCGCGGACGACCGCGAGGGCCTGCTCCGCCATCTCGTCATAGATCGCCCTGAGCCGGAGGGGATCGAGGTCCTCGACGCGCCGCTGGTACGTCCGCGCGACGTCGAACCTCACCTCGGCCGACAGGAGTCCGATCGCCGCGGTGACCCCGGCGGCGGCGGGCAGGATCACCCGCGGGATTCCCAGCGTCTGGGCGAGCCGGCACCCGTGCACCGGCCCCGAGCCACCGAAGGCCACCAGCGCGAGATCGCGCGGATCGCGCCCGCGCTCGATCGAGACCACGCGCGTGGCCAGCTCCATGTTGGTGTTGACGATCGCGTGAATGCCCCACGCCGCCTGCTCGAGCGAGAGCCCGAGGGGACGCGCGACCCGCTCTTCGATCGCCCGCGCCGCGGCGCCCGCGTGGAGACGCAGCGTGCCGCCGGCGAAGAACTCGGGATTCAGATAGCCGAGCACGAGGTTGGCGTCGGTCACCGTGGGCTCGGTGCCGCCGCGGCCGTAGCAGACCGGACCCGGCGTGGAGGACGCGCTCTCCGGGCCGACCGCGATGACGCCCAGCCGGGCCCGCGCGATCGATCCGCCGCCGGCGCCGATCTCCACGAGGTCGAGGGCGTGGATGTTCATGGGCAGCCCGCTCCCCGGCGCGTTCTGCACGCGGCACAGCTCGAACGCCGCCGTCGTCGACGGCCGGCCGTCCTCGATCAGCGCGAGCTTGGCCGTGGTGCCGCCCATGTCGAAGGCCACGAGATCGCGCTGCCCCGCGAGCTCGCCATAGGTGGCGGCCATCAACGCCCCCGCCGCCGGTCCCGACTCGATCATGCGCACGGGATGGCGCTCCATCGCCTCCGCCCCGGCCATGCCGCCCGACGACTGCATGACGAACAGGGGGCCCCGACATCCACGCTCGGCCAGCGCCGCCTGCAGGCCGCGCAGGTAGTGGCGCAGCGCGGTCATCACGTAGGCGTTGACGACCGTCGTCGACGTCCGCTCGTACTCGCGGAACGTCGGCGAGACTTCGTGCGAGAGGGTCACGGTGACGTGCGGCGCTTCCTCGGCGACCAGCGCGGCGACGCGCTGCTCGTGCACGGGATTGAGGTAGGCGTGCAGCAGGCACACCGCGAGCGTGGTCACCCCGCGCTCGGCGAGCCCGCGGATGGCGCGCCGCGCGTCGGCGTCGTCGAGCGGGGTGCGGATCGACCCGTCGGCGAGCACGCGCTCGGTCACTTCGCCGATGAGCCGGCGGGGGATCAGCGGGCGGGGCTTCTCGATCTGGAGGTCGTAGACCTGATAGCGCTTCTCACGCCCGATCAGCAGCACGTCGCGGAAACCGCGCGTGGTGAGCAGCCCGACGCCGCGCGCCTTGCCCTCGATCACCACGTTGGATCCGAGCGTGGTGCCGTGCACGAGCTGGGCGACGTCGCTCCACGCCACCCCGGCGGCGGCCAGCAGCTCGTCGAGTCCGGCCAGGCACGCCTCCGACGGATCGGGATAGGTGGTGAGCCGCTTGCCCGTGATCACTTCGCCCGTCGGCGACTGGAGCGCGAAGTCGGTGAAGGTGCCCCCGACGTCAAGACCTATCCGCATGGGGGGCCTAGCCACGGGCCCCCCAAGCCCCCCGGGCGCTCGTCGCGCCCCGGCCAAGCCGGGGCACTCCTCGAATCCACACTCCTAGCTCCGGCGCTCCGCGCGCTCCGGGCGCGAGAAGGTGACCCGGTAGGGATAGCGCCGGCACGCCTGATAGGTGATCGCGTACTCGACGGGCTCGCCGCCCACCGCGAAGTAGGTGCGCTCGAAGCACAGGATCGGCGAGCGCGGGCGGATCTGGAGCAGCTCGGCGATGCGCCGGGGGGCCAGCGCGGCGTCCACCACCTGCTCCATGTACTTGACGGGCACGCCCACGTGACGCTCGATGGTGGCCAGGATCGACGTCTTCGAGAGGTCCTCGTGCTCGATCGCGCGCCCGATGGCCGGTGGCACATAGGTGGTGACGTGCTGGAAGGGCCCGGTGTCTCCGTGACGCACGCCGACGATCTGGAAGGCCAGCGAGCCGGGGGGCAGGCGCAGGGCCTGGGCGATGTTCGGCGGCACCCGCACGGTCTCCCGCGTGATGATCTTGAACCACGTCTCGTCCCCGAGCGCGATCATGTCGCCGAGCGAGCCGATCACGCGCAGCCGCCGATCGCCATTGGCCGACGGGGTGCTGAAGGTGCCGCGCCCGGCGTGGCGGTAGAGCAACCCCTCCTGCACGAGCACGTCGAGGGCCTGGCGGATGGTGGGCCGACTCACGTTGAACCGCGCGCAGAGCTGGTGCTCGGACTCGATGCGCTCGCCCTCGCCGCGCAGGTCACCGCGCAGGGTCTCGGCGATCTGGAGATACCGGGGGACACGGGGACGGTCATTCACCACGGCAGCCTCCGCGAGAATTTGTCTAGACATCTAAGCACCCCGCGGGGGGCGCGTCAATGAAGGGCGCGATCAGCTCGCGCGGAGGAACTCCCCCACCACGCGGAGGAATTCATCCAGCCGGTCGTGGTGGACCCAGTGGCCGGCGCCGTCGAAGCCGACCACGCGCGCGTGACGGAAGAGCGCGGCCCGCCCGTCCTCGGCCGGATCGCCGAAGCGGCTCTCCCGGCCGAAGAGGATCAGGGTGGGACAGGCGATCCGCGACCACAGGAGCTGGATGTCCGCACCGCGCATGTCGTAGGGCGGCCACACCCGGAGGTAGTTGTCGAACTTCCAGCTATAGGTCCCGTCCTCGTTCTGGTTGACGCCGTGCGCGGTCAGGTGGAAGGCCTGCTCCGACGACAGGCGCGGGTTCTCCTCCTGCATGCGGTGGAAGGCCTCCTCCAGCGACGTGTAACGCCGGGGCAGCCGTCCGGCCAGCGCGCGCTTGGCGCGGATCCACTCGTCCATCCGCTGGTCGATGGGCCGGCGAAAGCGCCGGAATTCCTCGTCTTCCGACACGGGGGGCCTCGCCGCCCCCCCGTGTCCCCCCGACGCTCGGGGCGTCCCGGGGGACCCGGAACGCCCCTCGTCCACGGTCACCGATCGAGGGCCGAGTCCCTCGATCGCCACGAGCTTGGCCGCCGTCTCCGGGTAGACGCCGGCGTACCGGAGCGCGATGTGACCGCCCAGCGAGTGCGCGATGACGGTGACCGGCGCGAGCCGCTGCTGGTGGATGAGCTGGGCCAGGTCGTAGACGTAGCCCTCGAACGAGTAGTGGCCGTCGCTCGGCCACTGGCTGTCGCCGTGGCCGCGCAGATCGGGCGCGATCACGTGCCAGTCGTCGCGCAGGGCCTCGGCCGTCCAGTCCCAGCTCCGGCAGTGATCGCGCCCGCCGTGGAGCAGGATGAGCGCTGGTTTATCCGGGTTGCCCCAGTCCACGTAGTGCAGGCGCAGGCGCTGCGAGAAGTAGGTGCGCGACGTCGGCCCCGCGCGATCGGCCATGCTCACACGCCGCCGGTCACGTCGATGGTCACCCCGGTGACGAAGTCCGCGTCGGACGAGGCGAGGAAGCAGATCACGCGCGCCTGATCGCGGGCCTCGGCCACCCGGCGCAGCGGGGTGCGCTCGATCTCGCGCGCCTGCTGCTCGGGCGTGCGGCGATCCCAGTGCGGGCGAATGCGCTCGGTCAGGGTCATGCTGGGCGCGATCGCGTTGACCGTCACCCCGTGCGGCCCCAGCTCGTGGGCGAGCTTGCGCGTGAACGCGATGATGCCGCCCTTGGCCGCCGCGTAGGCGCTGCTGCTGCTGCCGCTGAGCCCGCGCCCGGCTACCGAGGAGAGGTTCACGATCTTGCCGCCCTTCTGCCGCTTCATGACCGGCGCCACCGCGTGGCAGAAGAGGAACGTGCCGTCCAGGTTGAACGCGATCAGCTTCTGCCACTCAGCGAGGGTCAGCTCGTCGGTCGTGGCCGCCGGGCGCGGGATGATCGTGCTGCCGCCGACCGCGTTGACGAGAATGTCGATGCGCCCGAAGTCGCGGACCACGCCCGCGACCACGTCGTCCACCTGAGCGGCATCGAGCGCGTCGGCCCGCCGGCCTTCGGCCCGGCCGCCCGCGCCGCGGACCGAATCCAGCATGAGCTTCAGCCGGCCGTCGTCGGTGTCGACGCCGACAATGGTCCCGCCCTCGCTCCCGATGATCTCCGCCGTCGCCTTGCCGATCCCACTCCCGGCCGCCGTGATCAACGCCACCTTGTTTTTGAATCGCATGGTCCCCTCCTTACCCTCGAGCACGATTTACACCTACACGATGTCCCGTGGATTGGCGAGGTAGAATCGCGGCACCTCATCTCACGAAGGAGCGACCGATGGCGACGTACGTGTTGATTCATGGGGCGTATCAGGGCGGCTGGATCTGGAAGCCGGTCGCCCAGCGCTTGCAGAAGGCCGGGCATTCCGTGTACGCCCCTACCCTCGAGGGCTGCGGCGAGCGCAAGCACACGATCCGCGCGGGCATCACGGTCACCACCCACGCCCAGGAAGTCGCCCAGCACCTCTTCTACGAGGACCTCAAGGACGTCGTGCTCGTGGGGACCAGCTCGGGCGGGATGGTCGT
>DATHGT010000161.1:0-7208 GCA_035317605.1 Candidatus Acidiferrum sp.
TCCGTCTTCGATGGCGACGTGAACGAGCGTCCCGCCGTCGGGCAGCACGCACTCCCGCAGCAGCAGATCGATCACCGGCCCGATGCCCTCGCCGCGCCGTGCACGGTAACGTTGTGCCAGAGTCCGGACCCCGACGCAATCGGGTGGGCCCGCGCCAACGACCCCTCGCCGGCGACCGGGGAAGCCGGGGCGCGAGCCGCCTAGGCCCAAAAGGTTCTCGATCTGTTATAGTGCTCGGCCATGGACATCCTCAAGTACCTGGACGTGCTGATCGGGTTGACCGTGGTCATGATCCTGTTGAGCCCGCTCGTGTCCTCCCTCACCCAGCTCTGGGTCTGGGCCTGGACCATCCGCGCGAAGCGCCTGGAGGTCGCCCTCAAGCAATTGATCCTGCAGCTGAAGGTCCCGTACGACCGCTTCGAGGCGGTGGAGGTGTCGGTGCTGGCCAACGCAGCGGCCGTGACGCTCGGGGGCGTCACCAAGAACGCCGGCGCGGCGGGCACGGTCAAGTTTGAAAACGACATTCCCGGGCTGCTGGAGAAGGGCAACGGCACCTTGACCTTTGACGCTCCCCTTCCGGATGGGGCTCGTCAGAAGTATGTGGCCCGGGGGCCGAGGGCGTGGCAGATCACCAGCTCCGTCACCGACAATGCCGGCGTGGCGAAGGTGAAATGCGTGTTCCCGGGGCCGGCCCAGTTCGCCAGCACGAGCGCAGACGTCGTCCTTCCTCCGAACACGACGTTGAGCGGCGCGAAGATCGCCTCGGGGCCGTTGGTGGGGACGCTGCTCACCATCGCCGCACCCGCCGGACAGCCCACGACCGTCACCTATCCGCCGAGCGCGCAGCCCGTGCCCGCGTCGCACGACCTGGAACTCACCCTCACCAATGCGGCGGGAGCCGCGGTCCCCAACGTCCCCATCACCTTGCAGTTCAAGCGGACCGAGGCCTTCGACCGTGAGCCTCCGCTCCTCAACGACAAGACGGCCAGGAACATGGCCCGGGCTGTGCTCCTCCACCCGATGGTAGGGCGGCCTCCCGTCGTGCGGGTGAAAGCCTTGGAAGGCGTGAAATGGTGGGAGCGGTTACGGCAGTGGCGAATGCGGGGAGAGGTGATCGAGCGCGAAGAGCTCATCCGCATCCTGCTGGGATTCGCCGCCAACGAAGGCGGTGGAGAAGGGGCGGACGCAGCCACGCGGGAACACGTTCGCCGACTGCTGTTCGACAACGGCATCGCCGATCCGGCGCGCGCGCTGGCCAGCATCCGTGCCGAGTCTCAGCGCCTCGAGCGGGAGAAGCCCGACGTCGCGGCCGGCACGCGGCTCGCGACCGCGATCCTCACGGCGGTGCCGAGCGAGTTCGTGGGAAAGATCAACAACTGGTTCGATCAGACGATGGCGCGCACGACGGCGGAATACAAGTTCCGGACGCAGATCATCACCGTCGTCGGCGCCTTCGTCGTCGCCCTGGCCATACAGATGGATTCCCTCGACCTGCTCAGGAAGCTCGCCACCGACGACAAGCTGCGAAACTCGCTGGTCGACCAGGCCAAGGAGCAGCAGAAGCGCATCGACGAGCTCGCCAAGACTTCCGCCAATGACCCGAACAAGAACGCGGTCCAGGACGAGCTTCAACTCGCCAGGGTCCGCCGCGACGAGATCGAGACGAATCTCACCAAGCTGCGCGACCCCTCGCTCGCGATCCTGCCCGACCACTTCATCTGGCAACCGGTACCCCAGGCCCGCCTCCTCAGGGACTCGGGCGGGCGGCGTCCGGAGAGCAGGCGCTTGGAGCTCGTGGTGGGGGCGGGAACATACGTGATCGAACCGCCCCGGTCAGGCGACCCGCTCATCGACATCAGCAACGCGCTGCGGAACTCCGGAGCGCCGGTGACGACGCGGATCGACCGGCCGCACGAGATCAGGATCAAGACCAACGACGTGGGCCGCATTCGTCTCGAGGTCGACGGAAAGAACCGCCTGGAGCCCGGCAAGAAGGCCGAAGACACGCTCATGGAGGCCAGGCTCGTCGGGAAGGCGCCGAGCCCGGGCGACGTGCTCTACCTTGCGGTCGGATACGACCAGTACCAGATCAAGATCGGCAAGACCCGTGGGATCAAGGTCGCTCTCGAGACCGCCGAGCCGGTCGTCGGGAATGACGCCGAGGAGAAAGCCAGAAAGAATGCCGAGAAGAACGCGAAGCCGGCCGTGGCGTTCGACGACGCGCGACAGGTCCTGCGGGCGACGAAGCCGGAGACCCGTTGGCTCGAGCTCCTGACGAAGAAGGACGACTTCACCACCAATCTTCTCGGAACCCCAACGGACGTGACATGGGTCGGCTCCGTGGCAGCCTCCGCGCTCAAGGACGCCAAGCAATGCATGCTGTGGATCGACAAGTCCGCGCATCCCGTCGTCTGTCAGATCGCGGCCATCGTCAAGGAGCTTCGGGCGCGGGGCGTCGACGCCCAGGCGCGTGACCAGCTTCTCCTGATTTCGCGTCGCAACCCTCCGCTGCAACTCCGCGAGACCCCCGGTCGGCCCGAGACGAACCTGCTCGAGAGCGGTCTGGACTGGAAGTGTTCGGGCTGGAGGCTGTTCTCTATCCCTCGCGTCACCGACGTGTGCTTCGACTACGAGATGATCCTGCAATCCTGGCTCGGTCTGCTGGTCACCTGGATGCTGCTGAGCCTCGGGGCGCCCTTCTGGTACGACGCGCTCAAGGACCTGCTGAAGCTCCGCTCGACGCTGGCCAAGAAGGAAGAAAAGGACCGCAATCAGCGCGCAAAGACCCAGACCTGACCGCGCCCCGGGCCGGTTGACTTGGCGGGAGCACCCACCTTACCTTTGACGGGCTCTGACCACTCCCAATCGGTAGGAGGAGGGCTGCGATGACATCCCGAACGAAGGCCGCAGTGCTCTCGGTGGTCCTGTTCGTGGCCGTGACGGCCCTGGCCACCCTCGCCACCGCGCAGGCCCCCATGCCCAAGCCGGTGCTCGTCCTCAAGCAGCTGGTGCCCTTGAACACCGGGGGCAAGCAGTTCACGCGCTATGTTTACTTCGTGGCGAACGCCGGCGCGTATCCGAACACGCTCTTCGCGGCCGCGCCGAAGCTGCCGCCGTGTGGCCTCAACGCGAACGCGTCGCGCACGTGGGTGGACTTCTTCGACAAGGGCGGCAAGCGTCTCAACGGATTCTGCGCGCTGGGCAACAACCAGGATCTGGACGGGATCTGGTTCGCGCTGGAAAGCAACGTCATTCCCCCGAGCTACGTGCACATCGAGATGACCGATCGTCAGACGAAGACGAAGGTCAAGTCCAACGACGCCGACACGACCCCGTAGCCGCGCCTGACGGTGACTCCGGAGGTCACCGTCAGGCTCGTGGAGTCTCCCGAGGACCTCGCGCGCGTGCGCGAGCTGTTCGCCGAGTACGCGGCGGGGCTCGGCGTCGATCTCGGCTTCCAGAACTTCGCCGAGGAGCTCGCGGGGCTCCCCGGCGAGTACGCGCCACCGGGCGGCCGGATGTTGATCGCCCACGACGGTGAGCACGTCGCGGGCTGCGTGGCGCTGCGGCCGATGGGCGGCGATCTGTGCGAGATGAAGCGCCTCTACGTGCGCCCGGCCGCCCGCGGCCGGGGCGTGGGCAAGACGCTGGTCACGCGGATCATCGAGTTCGCGCGTCAGGCCGGTTACGCGCGGATGCGGCTCGATACGCTGCCGATGATGAGGGAGGCCATCGCGCTCTACGAATCGCTGGGGTTTCGCGTCATCGAGCCGTACCGCTACAATCCGGTGCCCGGCGCGAGGTTTCTCGAGATCGAGCTGCGCCCCGCACCGCTTTGACCGCGGGGCGCGCCGCCGCTATGATCCGCCACGTGCCGATCTTCGAGCGTGCTTTCGCCTGAACCAGGCGCGGAGAGGACTGCCATGGCGCACCGGATCGTGGGACAGCCGATCGCTCGGCTCGACGGGATCGACAAGGTCAGCGGCGCGGCCCGCTATTCCGCCGACGTGACGCTGCCGAGACTCTGCTGGGGGAAGGCGCTGCGCAGTCCGCTGCCGCACGCCCGGATCGTGCGGATCGATACGTCGAAGGCCAGAGCGCTCGACGGCGTGCTGGCCGTCCTCACCGCCCAGGATCTTCCGGACCTGCTCGTCGGCCGGCGCATGTTCGACATGCCCGTGCTGGCGCGGGACCGGGTGCGGTTCATCGGCGAGCGCGTCGCGGTCGTCGCGGCGGTCGATCCGGACGTCGCGGAAGGGGCGCTCGGGTTGATCGACGTCGAGTACGAGGACCTGCCCGCGGTCTTCGACCTCTCCGACGCGATCGAGGCCGGCGCGCCCGTGGTCCACGACAACCCCGGCGCGTACGAGGGCGCGCCGGCCGAGCGGCCGCACCCCAACGTCCAGTCCGTGCTGCGCTTCAAGCTCGGCGACGTCGAGGCCGGGTTCCGCGAGGCCGACCGCGTCTTCGAGCACACGTTCACCACTCAGCTCGCTCACCAGGGCTATCTCGAGCCTCACGCCGGCGTCGTCGCGCTCGACGAGGGCGGCCGTGTGCAGGTGTGGGCGTCGAACAAGATGCCGTTCCGGCTCAAGGAGCTGCTGGCGCTGGCGCTGCGGCTTCCGCCCGAGCGGATTCGCGTGAACCTCACGCCGATCGGCGGCGACTTCGGCGGCAAAGGCTCGATCATGGATCTGCCGCTGGCCTATCACCTCGCCCGCGCCACCGGGCGGCCGGTGAAGATGGTCATGCGCTACACCGAGGAGCTGATGGCGGGCAACCCGCGCCATCCCTCGATCGTCACGTTCCGGACGGGCGTCACCAAGGACGGCCGTATCGTCGCTCGGCGCGTGAAGGCCCTGTTCAACAGCGGCGCCTACGCGGCGTTCAAGCCGGCGCCGAGTGTGAACCTCGGCGGCACCTCGATGGGAGCCGGCGTCTATCGCATCCCGAATCTCTTCATCGAAGGGATGTGCGTCTACACCAACAGCATCCCGTGCGGACACGCGCGCTCTCCGGGCGAGCCGCAGGTGGTCTTCGCCGGCGAATCGCACATGGACATGATCGCCCGCGAGATCGGTCTCGACCCGGCCGAGTTCCGGCGGCGCAATCTCCTCGTGGACGGCGATCACCTCGCCAACGGACATCATCTCGAGCACGTGCGGGCCGCCGAGACGCTGGAGGCGGCGCTGAAGGCCAGCCACTGGGACGAGCCCAAGCCCGGGCCGTGGATCGGCCGCGGCGTGGCCATGACCCATCGCCACATCGGCGTCGGCTTCACCAACGCCCGCGTGCGCCTCACGGAGAAGGGCCACGTGATCCTGATGACCGCGCTGCCCGACACCGGCACCGGCGCTCCGCTCGTGCTGCGCCAGATCGTGGCCGAGGTGCTGGGCCTGTCGCTCGACGAGGTGGAGATCGAGCTGGCGAACACCGACGATTTCGAGACCGATTCGGGCGTCGGCGGCAGCCGGGTCACCCACACCGGAGGACGTGCCGCCTATCACGCGGCGGAGACGCTCAAGGAACAGATCGACGCGGAGGCCAAGAAGCTCGGGATCCCCGTGACCTCGCTGGCCGGCGTCGCCCAGGCCGTGGCGCGCGAGGGGCGGACGCTCGAGGCGTCGCACTTCTACGACGCCAAGTCGCACGCGGCGGTCACCTCGTTCACCGCCCAGGTCGCCGAGGTCGCCGTCGATCCGCAGACCGGGCAGGTGACGGTGCGCCGCTTCACGACCGCGCACGACGTGGGCACCATCATCAATCCCATCGGCCACCAGGGTCAGATCGAGGGCGGCCTCATCCAGGGGCTCGGCTACGCGCTGATGGAGGAGATGCAGACGGAGGACGGCCGGATCAGCACGGTCAGCCTCGGCGACGTGAAGCTCCCGACCATCCTGGACATCCCGCCGCTCACCACCGTGCTCCTGCACGATCCTGTGGGGCCGGGGCCGTTCAACGCCAAGGCCATCGGCGAGGGCAGCATCAGCGCGGTGGCGCCGGCCATCGCCAACGCGGTGGCCGACGCGTGCGGGGCGCGCATCCGCGATCTGCCGATCACCGCCGAGAAGGTCTACGCCGCGCTCAGGGAGCCGCGGTCGTGACCCGCGTGATTCGTCTCAGCGTCAACGGCACCGCCCACGAGGTGGACGTGCCGACGTACCGCACGCTGCTCGACTGCCTGCGCAACGACCTCGGACTCACCGGCTCGAAAGAAGGCTGCGGGGTCGGCGTGTGCGGCGCGTGCACGGTGCTGGTCGACGGCAAGATGATCAGCTCGTGCATCGCGCTGGCCGTGTTCGCCGACGGCCACGAGGTGACGACCGTCGAAGGCCTCGCCGAGGACGAGCGGCTGCACCCGGTGCAGCAGGCGTTCGTGGACGCCGGCGGATTTCAGTGCGGCATCTGCACGCCGGGGCAGGTGGTGTCGGCCAAGGCGTTGCTCGACGAGAATCCGCACCCCAGCGACGACGAGATCCGCGAGTGGATGGCCGGCAACCTCTGCCGGTGCACCGGCTACTACAAGATCCTCGAGTCGATCCGGACCGCGGCCGACCGGAGCCGGGCATGAACGCCTTCGACTATCGCGCGCCGCGGACGGTCGACGAGGCGCTGGCCATTCTGAGAGAGTACGGCGAGGACGCGCGGGTGATCGCGGGCGGGACCGCGCTGGTGACCATGCTGCGCCAGCGCCTGGTGCGCCCGGGGTGTCTGGTGAGCCTGCGCGACGTCGCGGGACTCGATCGGGTCGACGCCACCAACGGCGCGCTGAGCTTCGGCGCGCTGGTGACCCATCGGCAATCCGAGACGTCGCCGCTCGTGCGAGAGCGGATCCCCGTGCTCGCGGAGACGTTCCGCCGAGTGGCCACCGTCCGCATCCGTCACATGGCCACCCTCGGCGGCGCGCTCGCCCACGCCGACCCGAATCAAGATCCGCCGGTGACGCTGCTGGCCCTGGGCGCGCGCGTGCAGATCCGCGGCGCGGGCGGCTCGCGCGAGCTGGCGATCGACGAGTTCTTCCGCGATTACTACGAGAGCGCGCTCGCCCCGGGCGAGATCGTGACCGGCGTCACCGTGCCCGTGCCGGCCGCGGGCAGTGGCGCCGCCTTCGTGAAGTTCCTGCCGCGCACCGCCGACGACTACGCGACGGTGGCGGTGGCCGCGATCGTGACGTCAGACGGCGACCGCTGTCGTGACGCGCGGATCGC
>DATHGT010000162.1:0-7034 GCA_035317605.1 Candidatus Acidiferrum sp.
GATCTCGCCGCAGTTCACGTCCGACTTTGTGAGCTGGGGTGCCATCGGAGCGCGCACTACTGAGAGCCAGGTGCATCGCGAGCTGGCGTCCGGGCTGTCGATGCCGGTCGGGTTCAAGAACGGCACGGACGGCGGCGTTCAGATCGCCATCGACGCCGTGCGCGCGGCCGCGCATCCCCACAGCTTCCTCGGCGTCACCGAGCAGGGACTGTGCGCCATCGTGAACACGCGAGGCAACGCCTCTTGCCACGTGATCCTGCGCGGCGGCCAGACCGGTCCGAACTACGACGGGGCCAGCGTGCAGAAGACGCTCAGCGCGTTGCGCGACGCCAAGCTCGCGGCCCGCCTCATGATCGACACCAGCCACGGCAACAGCGAGAAGGACCACCGGCGCCAGCCCCTGGTCGGCCACGAGATCGCCGCTCAGGTCGCCCAGGGTGAGATGGGAATCTTCGGTGTGATGATGGAAAGCTTCCTCGTCGACGGCCGCCAGGACCTTCGCGAGGGCGTCCCCCTCGTCTACGGCCGGAGCATCACCGACGCCTGCATGAGCTGGGAGGCGACGGTGCCCATGCTCGAGGAGCTGGCCGAGGCCGTCCGCTCCCGCCGGAACGCCGCGCGGTAGTAGCGCGCGCTACGTTCGGGCTGCGGGGGTGAGGGCCGGCGACGGCTCGTCGCCGGCCGGGCGACCGCGGCCGACCTGGGTGAGGATCCACGCGTAGTCGAAGGCAGCCTCGTGGAGCGCGTCGTAGCGTCCCGACGGCCCGCCGTGTCCGGAGTCCATGTCGATCTTGAACAGCAGCGCGCGATCGTCGGTCTTGACCGTCCGCAGCTTGGCCACGTACTTCGCGGGCTCCCAGTACATGACCTGACTGTCGTTGAGCGACGTGCGGATGAGGATCGTCGGATACGCCCGAGGGCCCAGGTTGGTGTAGGGGCAGTAGCGCTTCATGGTCTCGTAGAACGCGGGCTCCTTCGGGTTGCCCCATTCCTCGAACTCGCCGACCGTGAGCGGCAGCGACTCGTCGAGCATGGTGTTGATCACGTCGACGAAGGGCACGCGCAGCTCGGCGGCGTGATAGAGGTCGGGACGCAGGTTCAGCACGGCCCCGATCAGGAGACCGCCCGCGCTGCCGCCCTCGATCACCAGCCGCTCGGCCGAGGTGTGGCCGCGCGCGATCAGCTCCTCGGTGGCCGCGATGAAGTCCGTGAACGTGCGCGGCTTGTGGTGCAGCCGCCCCGCGTCGTGCCAGCGCTTGCCGAGCTCGCCGCCCCCTCTGATGTGCGCGATGGCCACGGTGACCCCGCGGTCGAGCAAGCTCAGGCGGTTCGACGAGAACGACGCGGGATAGGCGATGCCGTAGGCGCCGTAGCCCACCAGCAGCATCGGGCTGGTGCCGTCGCGGGGCGTGTCGGCTCGGGCCACCAGCGAGATCGGCACGCGGGTGCCGTCGTCCGCCGTCGCGTACAGGCGCTCCGAGCGATAGTGCGCGGGATCGTAGCCGCCCAGCACCTCGGTCCGCTTGAGCAGCGTGAGCGTCCGCCGCGCCGTGTCGTAGTCGAACACCGAGGGCGGCGTGATCAGCGACTGGTAGCGGAAGCGGTAGACGGGGGTGACGAACTCGGCGTTCGGCTCCGGGGCGACGTCGTACGTCGGCTCCGGGAAGGCGACGTGATGGAACCCGCCGGTGGCCGTCTCGGTCACGCGCAGGCGGATCAGCCCGTCCTCGCGCTCGTGGACGACGTGGTGATGCGCGAAGACGTCGACGTCCTCGAGCATGACGTGCTCGCGGTGCGGGATCAGCTCCCGCCAGCTTCGCCGCCCGGGGTCGCTGACCGGCGCGATCACCAGCCGGAAGTTGCGGAGCCCGTCGCCGTTGGTGCGGATGTAGAAGACGTCGCCCGCGTGGTCGACGTCGTACTCGTGGTCCTTCTCGCGTGGCGCGATCATCGTCCACGTCCCGCTCGGTTCGTCGGCGGGCAGATACCGGACCTCGGCGCTGGTGAAGCTGCGCGACATGCTGAACAGGAATCGACGACTGCGCGACCGCCAGATTCCCAGCCGGAACAGCTCGTCCGTCTCCTCGTAGAGCAGATCGTCCGTGGGATCGCCGAGCCGGTGGCGGTACAGACGATAGGGACGCTTGGCGTGATCCTCGAGGACGTAGAAGAGCGTGTCGCCGTCGGCCGACCACGCGAGCGTGCTGACCTTGTCGATCCGGTCGGCCAGCACCTCGCCGGTGACGAGGTCCTTGACGTAGAGCGTGTAGTCGCGGGCGCCGGTGAAGTCGAGCGAATAGGCCAGCCGCCGGCCGTCGTCGCTGACCGCGTACGCGCCGAGGGCCAGGAACTCGTGGCCTTCGGCAAGCTGGTTGAGGTCGAGCGTCACGGCCTCGGGGGCCTCCGGCGTGCCGGCCTTGCGGCAATGGATCGGGTACTGCTTCCCCTTCTCGGTCCGGGTGTAGTAGAGATACCCGTCCCGCCGGAAGGGGACCGTGGAGTCGTCCTCCTTGATGCGCGCCAGGATCTCCCGGTAGAGGGTCTCCTGGAGCTTGACCGTGGGCTCCATCACCGCGTCGGTATAGGCGTTTTCGGCTCTGAGATAGGCCGTGACCTCGGGATCGTCCCGCTTCCGCAGCCAGTGGTAATCGTCCTCGCGAATGTCACCGTGGACGACCTCGACCTTCGGGACGCGCTCGGCGACGGGGGGCTTGGGGAGGGAGGTCTCGATTGGCACCCGGACAGTATCCCTCCGCCCGGGGAAAACGGCTACGTGGGGCAGAGCCGCGCGAAATGGGCGATCGCGCGGTGTTCGGACGGCCGAAGCGGTAGTTGAAGTTGCGGTCCGCTCCGTCGTCGAGCGCGGCCACCGCACGTCCTTGACGCCGTGGCGACGCTCCAGGAGCAATCTCAGAATACGCACGGACGTCGACGTCTCGCCGGTGACGCCGATGGTGGCGCCGTGAAGTGTGTCGAGCGGATGATGACTCCACACGTGGACCGATCCGGTCGCGCCCGCGGTGGCGATCCCGAACGGCAGCAGGTCGACGGCGTCGCCGAGGGCGAGCGCGTCGGCCAGCGAGAGCAGGCCCGCGTCCAGCTCGCCGCGCAGCATCACGGCGCCCAGCGCGCTCGGCATCATGGGCTGGAGCTCGGCGCCCTCGAAGCACGCGAAGAAGGGCTCGGAGTTGAGATAGGGCAGGGAGCCCACGCGCGGACGCGTCGTCGCCGCGTCATCGTACTACGCAGGATCGCCCCGCCCGATGCGTGACGCGTCCCGAATAGGGCGCACCAATTTGTAGTCCGTTGATTTTCCGATAGCATCGGGAACGCCGCGACCGGCCGACTCGTCGCCCGGCAAGGAGACCTCATGCGATCGATCTCGCGACTGCTCGCCGTGTTCCTCCTCGTCTTCGTCGCTGCCGGCGTTGGGCTCGCCCAGGACAAAGGGGCCAAGCTCCGCTTCGGCGTCGGTCCCCTCCAGCCCACGCCGTCGGAGACCAAGAAGGCCTACGAGCCGTTCTTCGCCCACGTGGCCAAGCAGCTCGGGCGCGACTTCGATCTCGTAGCCACCACGGACTGGGCCGGCATCTCCGTCGCGCTCGCCAACGGCCAGGTCGACCTTGCGTGGATGGGGCCGTGGGGCTACATCCTGGCCAACGACGATTCGGGCGTGCGCGCGATCGCGACCGCGAAGTACGACGGCAGGCCGATCTATCACGCGATCGTGGTGTGCGGGCCGGGCAAGGTGAAGTCGTGGCCGGAGGGCGCCAAGGGCAAGCGCGTGTCGTTCGCCGACGTGGGCTCCACCTCGGGCTGGCTCATCCCGACGGCGTGGTTCAAGACCAAGGGCATCAACCCCAAGGAGTATTTCGCGTACTCCGACGGGGCCACCCACGCGGCCAACGAGATCTCGGTGGCGAGCGGGCAGGTCGACTGCGCCACCGACTTCGACCGCAACCGCAACGCCATGATCGAGGGCGGCCGGCTCGAGCGGAACGCGACCGAGGTGGTGTGGACGTCCGACCCATTGCCCAACGACGCCATCGCGGTGCCGAAGACCTTCGATCCCGCCCTGGCCCGACGCATCCAGCAGATGCTGGTGGAGATCACCGACGCCCAGGCCAAGACCATGCTGCCCAACCACTACACCGGGTTCGTGGCCGCCGGCCACGAGAGCTACAAGATGATCGAGGACGCGGGCATCCTCGTCGGCCGCATCAAGAAGAAATAGCGTCCATGATTCCCGCCGTGGCCGGCGGCCGCGAGTATCCCGAGCCCGTGGTCGGCTGGCTCAGCGGACGGCGCTGGCGCTTCGTGGCCGTCCTCGTGCTGCTCGCGGCGTTCTATTCCGTGAGCTGGCAGCTGGCCCGCGTCGATCCCGGCAAGCTGATGACCGGGTTGCCCAAGATGGCGTCGTGGGCGGCCAAGGCGTGGCCGCCCGCCACCGACGAGCTTTCGGTGCTCTTGCAGCGCACCGCGGAGACCGTGGCCATGGCCGCCATCGGCACCACCGTGGCCGCGCTGCTGGCCCTGCCGCTCTGCGTGCTGGCCGCCCGCAACATCACCCCGAGCCTCGCCCTCTACTATCCGGCGCGCTGGTTCCTGAACGCCCTGCGCGGCATCGATTCGTTCGTGTTCGCGCTCCTGTTCGTGGCCGCGGTCGGGCTCGGCCCGTTCGCGGGCGTGCTCGGGATCGCCCTGCACACGTGGGGCAGCACGGCCAAGCTGTGGGCCGAAGCGATCGAGAACATTCCGCCGGGGCCGATCGAGGCCGCGGCGGCGACCGGCGCCTCGCGGCTGAAGGTGGTGGCGTTCGCGCTGCTGCCCGACGTGGGACCGAGCATGGTGTCGGTCGGGCTCTTCTGGTGGGAGTTCAACGTCCGCGCGTCCACCGTGCTCGGCGTGGTGGGGGCGGGCGGCATCGGCCAGGAGCTGAAGAACTCGATGGACCTGCTGTTGTTCCCGCGGCTCCTCACCATCATCGCCATCATCCTGGTCACGGTGACCGTGATCGATCACACGAGCGAATGGCTGCGGCGCCGTCTGGAATGACCGACCTCGGAATGAAGGGCGTGATCGTCCACGCCCGCGGCCTCACCAAGCGGTATCCTCCGGATGTGGCCGCGCTCATCGACGTGTCGTTCGACGTCCATCGCGGGGAGATGGTCGCGGTGCTGGGACCGAGCGGCGCCGGCAAGACCACGCTGTTCCGCTGTCTCACCCGCCTCACCCGACCGGACGCGGGCACGGTGTCGGTGGCCGGCCGCGAGGTGTCGTCCGCGGAGGGACGCGCGCTGCGGACCGCGCGTCACGACATGGCGCTGATCTTCCAGCAGTTCAACCTGATCCGCCGCCTCACCGCGCTCCAGAACGTGCTGGTGGGCCGGCTGCCCCAGGTGCCGACGTGGCGGGTGCTCACGCGCTGTTTCGCGCGGGCCGACCGGCAGCTCGCCCTGCGCTGTCTCGACGCGGTGGGACTGCTCGACAAGGCGGACGCGCGGGCCGACCAGCTCTCCGGCGGACAGCAGCAGCGCGTGGCCATCGCGCGCGCGCTCGCCCAGGACGCCAAGGTGATCCTCGCCGACGAGCCGGTGGCGAGCCTCGATCCCGAGTCGGCGGCCGGCGTGCTCGGCTGCTTGCGCGCGGTCGCCTCCGCGGGTGTGGCGGTGATCGCGAGCCTTCACCAGGTGCACCTCGCGGTCGCGTACGCCGACCGCATCCTGGCCCTGCGCGCGGGACGGCTCGTCGAGGACGCGCCGGTGGCGGGCGTCGACGCGCGGGCCATCGAGCAGATCTACGAGCGCGACGGGGTCGGCGCGACGGAGTCGCGCGCGTGAGCGACCATCCGCACGCGGCGCCGTCCTCCGCCGACGTCGAATGGGACGCGGGCGACCTCGGCTGCGGCGAGCTGGTGCTCGAGTTGCGTCTGCGTCTCTCGGCGATGCGCCCGGGCCAGGTCTTGCGGCTGACGTCTCGTGATCTCGGCGCGCCGGAGGATCTGCCCGCGTGGTGTCGCATGACCGGTCACACGCTGGTCTCGCAGCAGCATCCCGTGTATCTCATCCGTAGACCGTAGTGCGAGCCGCAGGACGTCGCGGGGCTGGGGCCCCGCCGTCCGAGGCGAACCTACGAAAGGAGCACTGACATGGCCAATCGGTTTTGCGTGAGCCTCACCCATGCCAAGGACAACAGCGACAAGGCCACCGTCGCCTTCGTGGTCGCCAACGCGGCGGTCGGCTCGGGCAAGGAGACGCTGGTGTTTCTCAGCGTCGAGGGTGTGCGGCTGGCCCAGAAGGGGTACGCGAGCGATATCCGCGAGGAAGGGTTCGCGCCGCTCGCCGAGCTGATGGAGAACTTCGCCAAGGCGGGCGGATCCATCTACGTCTGCTCGCCGTGCTTCAAGAAGCGCAAGCTCGACGAGAACAACCTCGTCACGGGCGCGGCGATCGTCGGCGGGGCTAAGCTGGTCGAGTTTCTCTCTGACGGGAGTGCTTGCGTCAGCTACTGACTCGCATTTGAACGCGCGAGGCGGCGGGGCCTGTCACCGGGGTGGCCCCACCGGCGAGGCTCCGTCACCCGTTCGCCCGAATCGCAGTGCTTCGCACTGCGGGCGGGACGAAGGGGTCCCACTTTGCCTCGTCGGTGGGGCCACCCCGGTGCCACCCGCCGGGAGAGCGCACGACGAGGAATAGGATGGAGTTTGCGTGATGCAACCGGTTGAGCGACATCTCCTCGTCCCTGATGCCAGTTTCGACGGCGGGGATCTCGATTGTGGGAACGGGCTCTTGTTGTTGATTCGGCAGCATATGGATCCGCTGGAGCGGGGGGAGTTACTGGAGTTCCGGTCGACGGAGATTTCTGTGGAGGAGGATTTTCCGGCGTGGTGTCGGATGACCGGGAATGAGCTGGTGTCGTGGACGAAGCGGGGGCGGGAGCGGAGTTTTCTCGTGTGCAAGGGGGCGCTGGCTGAGCGGCGGGTGGGTGAGACCTCGCGGCGGTCCGCGGCGGTCGCCGCTTCGCGCGTCGTTGAC
>DATHGT010000163.1:0-2729 GCA_035317605.1 Candidatus Acidiferrum sp.
TGCCCTCGGCCACGATCTCGCCGCCCTCCTCGCCGCCCTCCGGCCCAAGGTCGATCACGTGGTCCGCGCACTTGATCACGTCCATGTGGTGCTCGACGACGAGCACCGTGTTGCCGGCGTCCACCAGGCGGTGGAGCACGCCGAGGAGCTTGCGGACGTCGTCCAGGTGCAGGCCCGTCGTGGGCTCGTCGAGGATGTAGAGCACGTCGCCGGTCGCGCGCGCGCCCAGCTCGGCGGCGATCTTCAGGCGTTGCGCCTCGCCGCCGGACAGCGTGGTCGCCGGCTGGCCCAATCGAAGATAGCCGAGACCCACGTCCTGGAGCACGCGCAGGCGCCGGGCCAGTCCGGTCTGGGCGGCGAAGAAGTCCACGGCCTCGTCGACGGTCATGGCCAGCACGTCGGCGATGCTGCGGCCGCGCAGCTTCACGGTCAGCACGTCGGAACGGTAGCGGCGACCCTCGCACTCCGCGCACGAGACGTACACGTCCTCGAAGAAATACATCTCGAGCTTCTCGAAGCCGTCGCCCTCGCACTTCTCGCAGCGCCCGCCCGGCACGTTGAACGAGAACGACCCCGCGTCGAGCCCGAGGGTTTGCGCGCGGGGCAGCGCCGCGTACACCTTGCGGATCTCGTCGAAGGCCTTGACGTAGGTCACCGGGTTGGAGCGCGGGGTGCGCCCGATGGGTTCCTGGTCGATGAGCCGGATGCCCTTGAGGTACTCGAGCCCGCGCAGCTCGTCGTGGGCGCCGGGGGGCGCGAAGTCGGTCTTGAACGCCCGGGACACCGCGCGGTAGAGGGTGTCGTGCACCAGCGTCGACTTGCCCGAGCCCGAGACGCCGCTCACCACGGTCAGCGTGTGCAGCGGCAGCCGGAGGGTGACCGACTTGAGGTTGTGGTCGCGGGCGCCCGTGAGCACGAGGTGGCGGCGGCCGGTGCGGCGGGCCAGGGGCAGCGGGATCGTCTCGCGCCCGGTGAGGTAGCGCGCGGTCAGCGAGTGCGGCGCGCTCCGGAACTCTTCCTGCGACCCGCTGAACACCACGTTGCCGCCGCGCTCGCCCGAGCCGGGCCCCAGCTCGACCACGTGATCGGCCGACTCGATGAACGCGCGGTCGTGCTCGACGACCACCACCGTGTTGCCGGCGTGGGCCAGCTCGCGGCAGAGGTCGGACAGCCGCGCGACGTCGCGGGCGTGCAGTCCGATGGACGGCTCGTCGAGCACGTAGAGCGTGCCCACGAGCTGGGAGCCGAGCGAGTTGGCCAGGTTGATGCGCTGGGCCTCGCCGCCCGAGAGCGTGCGCGTCTGGCGGCCGAGGCTGAGATAGCCCAGGCCCACACGCAGCAGGAACGTCAGCTTGGCGCCGAGCTGTCTCGAGATCTCGCGGGCCACCGTGGCTTCCCACGCGGTGAGCGGCAGCTCGGCGAGGGTGCGCGCGGCGTTCTCGATGGTGAGCCCGGTGAACTCCGCGATGGTCAGGCCGGCCACCCGCACGGCCAGGGCATGGGGCCGCAGGCGGGCTCCCGCACACGCGGGACACCGCGACTGCGTGCGGTAGCGCGAGAGGAACACCCGCACGTGCAACTTGTAGCGGTATGACTCCACTTCCTCGAAGAAGCCCTGGATGCCCGGGAACTTGCCGTCGCCCTCGTAGAGCAGCTTGCGCTCGTCCTCGCCGAGCTTCTCGTACGGGGTCGCGACGTCGAGGCCGTGGCGGCGCGCCGCCTTCACCAGCTCGCGCTGGTACCGGCGACCGGACGGATGCGTCCACGGCTCGACGGCGCCGTCGGCCAGCGTGCGCGTGGGGTCGGGCACGACCAGCGCCTCGTCGTACTTGAGGACGTTGCCGAAGCCCTTGCACTCCGGGCAGGCGCCGAGCGGATGGTTGAACGAGAAGAGCAGCGGCTGCGGCCGCTCCAGGGCCTGCAAGCAGCTCGGGCAGCGCAGCGCCTCCGCGAAGCCGCGGTCGGGACCGTCCACGATCTGGACGTCCACGCGCCCGTTGCCTTCGCGCAGCGCCGTGCCCACCGATTCACGCAGGCGCGGGCGCGAGCGCTCGTCGAGCACCAGCCGGTCGAGGATCACCGAGATCTCGCGGAGGCCGGTCACGTCCGCCGGCGGCGGCTGGGCGAGATCGACGACGGCGCCCGCGATGCGGACGCGCGCGAACCCCCGTCGGGTCAGGTCAGCCCAGAGCTCCTCGGCGGCCATCCCGCTCGGGACCGGCAGCCGGAACGTCACCAGCGCGCGGGCGCCGGGGTGCTCGGCGTAGAGCGTGTCGACGATGCCTTCGGGCGAGTGCGCGGTGGCTTCCACGCCGCAGGTCGGACAGTGCACGCGGCCGATCTTGGCGTAGAGCAGGCGGAGGTAGTCGTAGACCTCGGTGGCGGTGCCGACGGTGGACCGCGCGGTGCGCACGGGGTTCTTCTGCTCGAGCGCGACCGCGGGCCGCACGTGCTCGATCCGATCGACGTCGGGACGGTCGATGCGGTCGAGGAACATCCGGGCATAGGTCGACAGCGACTCGATGTAGCGCCACTGGCCCTCGGCGAACAGCGTGTCGAAGGCGAGGGAGGACTTACCGGAGCCCGAGACGCCGGTGACGACCGTGAGCCGATCGTGCGGAATCTGGAGCGAGACGTTCTTGAGGTTGTTCTGCCGCGCTCCCTCGATCCGGAGCGCATCAGCGTGCGACATCCGAACGGTCCTCCTGAGGAGTGAAGTGTACTGGAAG
>DATHGT010000164.1:0-38919 GCA_035317605.1 Candidatus Acidiferrum sp.
CGCGTGTTCGAGAAGTTCTATCGCACGCGCGCCGAGCCCGGACGCGGCTCGGGGCTTGGACTCGCGATCTGCCGCGGGATCGTCGAGGCCCACGGCGGCCGTATCCGCGCCGAGAATCGCGTGGGGGGTGGTGTGGCGTTCCGCTTCACGCTGCCGATCGAGGGCGCACCACCGAAGATCCCAGTCCTCGATGCCTGACGGCGACGGCCGGACCGTGTTGCTCGTCGAGGACGAGCCGCAGATCCGCCGGCTGCTGCGCACCGCCCTGGCCGCGCACGGCTACCGTCTGATCGAGTCGTCGACGGGAGAGGACGGACTCCAGCAGGCCGCGACCCGATTGCCCGACCTCGTCATCGTCGACCTCGGCCTGCCCGACCTCGACGGCGTGGACGTCATCCGGCGATTGCGCGAGTGGTCGGCGACGCCGATCATCGTGCTCTCCGCGCGGGGTCAGGAGCGCGACAAGATCGAGGCGCTGGAGGCCGGCGCCGACGACTACGTGTCCAAGCCGTTCGGCGTCGGCGAGCTGGTGGCGCGGATGCGCGTGGCCTGGCGGCACGCCCTCCGGTCACATCAAGCGGACGAGCCGACGTTCACCCTCGGAGAGCTGGCGATCGATCTCGCCCATCGTCGCGTGTCGGTCGGGGGGCGCGACGTGCACCTCACTCCCCACGAGTACCGGCTGCTCACCACGCTGGCCCGCTACGCCGGCAAGGTGCTCACGCATCAACAGCTGCTCAAGGAGGTCTGGGGGCCGCCGTACACGGAGCAGGCGCACTACCTGCGGGTCTACATGGCCCAGCTCCGGCGCAAGCTGGAGGAGAACCCGGCCCGTCCGCGCTACCTGCTCACCGAGCCGGGCGTGGGCTACCGCCTCGCGGCGGAGTGACGAAATCGTCGAGATGGACCGCCTGACCCTGTTCGGCCTGTTCGCCGTGGCCTCGATGGTCGTCTGCTATGCGCTCGAGAATCGGAGCCGGTGGTTTGTCCTGGCGTTCGCCGCGGCATGCGTCCTGGCCTCGGTCTACGGGTTTCTCCAAGGTGCGTGGCCGTTTGGCGCTGTCGAGGCGCTCTGGTCGGCCGTGGCGCTTCGGCGCTGGGCGCTGACCGCGTCATCGAGTCGCGGCCTTTCGCGCTCGTGGCGCTCGACACGTCCGACCAACCGTGTATAATTTCGAGGGTTTCAGCCTCGCATGATCGACGTCCAGAACCTCACCAAGCACTACGGCCCGGTCACGGCCATCCGCGACGTGTCCTTCCGCGTCGAGCCGGGACAGATCGTCGGCTTTCTCGGCCCGAACGGCGCGGGCAAATCGACCACCATGCGGATCCTCTCGTGCTTCATGCCGGCCTCGACCGGCACCGCTCGGGTCGCCGGGTTCGACGTGTTCAGCGAGTCGATGGAGGTGCGGCGCCGCATCGGCTACCTGCCCGAGAGCGTGCCGCTCTACTCGGAGCTGCGGGTCGCCGACTATCTCGACTTCGTGGCCGAGGTCAAGGGCGTGGGGCGCGCCCAGCGCAAGGCGCGGGTGGGCGAGGTGATGGAGCGTTGCCACATCAGCGACGTGTCGCGCCGGATGATCGGCAAGCTCTCCAAGGGATACCGGCAGCGGGTCGGCCTGGCCCAGGCCATCGTCAGCGATCCCGCGGTGCTGATCCTCGACGAGCCGACCATCGGACTCGATCCCCAGCAGATCACCGAGATCCGCGCGCTCATCAAGTCGCTGGCCGGCGATCACACGGTGATCCTGTCCACGCACATCCTGCCCGAGGTCTCGATGATCTGTCAGGGCGTGGTGATCATCAATCGCGGCTCGATCGTGGCCCAGGGGCCGATCGATCGCCTGGTCGAGGAGTTCTTCCCGACCGCTCGGGTACACGTCCAATTCGCCGGTCCCTCGGCCGCGGTCCGTGAAGGCCTCACCCGGATCCCCGGCGTGGTGGGCGTGCACGACGAGCCGAGCAGCGACGGGCTCGCCAGCTACGTGGTCGAGTCGGCCCGCGGCCGTGACGTGCGCGGCGAGATCTTCCAGCTCGCGGCCCAGCAGCACTGGGAGCTGCGCGAGCTGCGGCGCGCGGGCATGACGCTGGAAGAAGTCTTCATCCGCATCGTGGCCGGCGAGGAGACCGAGGCCGAGCGCGCGACGGCGACGTCGCCGGCCGCCGAGGCGCCGCCTCCCGCGGAGGCGCCGGCGTGAAGATCTGGCCCGTGTTCAAGAAGGAGCTGCGGCTCTACTTCAGCTCGCCGGTGGCGTGGGTGGTGATGACGATCTTCCTGTTCATCGCCGGCTACTTCTTCTACAGCATCTTCGCCTACTACACGATGGCCTCGATGCAGTCGGCCATGAATCCGCAGATGTCGCGCGACCTCAACGTCACCGACTCGGTGTTCCGGCCGCTCTTCTCGAACATGAGCGTGATCCTGCTGCTCCTGATGCCGCTCATCACCATGCGGGTCTTCGCCGAGGAGCGGCGCTCGGGGACGATCGAGCTGCTGCTCACGTACCCGGTGCGCGACGGGGCCGTGCTGCTGGCCAAGTACCTGGCCGCGCTGGCCCTCTACGTCTTGATGCTGGTCTTCACGCTGCTCTATCCCGCCCTGGTCATCTACTTCACGCGACCGGAGTGGGGGCCGCTGCTGGCCGGCTACCTCGGGCTCCTGCTCATGGGCGCCACGTTCCTGGCCGTGGGCACCTTCGCCTCGTCGCTGACCGAGAACCAGATCGTGGCCTCGATCACCACGTTCGGCGTCCTGCTGTTCCTGTGGGTCATCGGCTGGTCCGCGGAATACGTCGGCGGCCCGTGGGGACGGGTGCTCTCGCACCTGTCGCTGCTCGATCACTTCGACACCTTCGCGCGCGGCGTGCTCGACACCAAGGACGTGATCTATTACGTGGACATCATCGTGCTCGCGCTGTTCCTGACCCTCCGCTCGCTCGAGGCCCGCCGATGGAAGGGATGATCCGCCGCTTCCTCGACTGGGCCGGCTATCTCGGCATCGCGCTGCTCGCCGCCGCCGCGCTGCTACCGTTCCTGCCGCCGAAGTGGACGCCGGCCGCCGCCAACCGCGTCTGGTGGGGCCTGATCATCGTCGGCATCGTGCTCGTGCTCGCCTCGTTCATCGGCTACGTCAAGGATCCGCGCGGGGTGCTGAAGCGCCGCACGACTCGCTACGGGTTCAACAGCGCGGTCATGGTGCTGCTGCTGCTCGGCATCATCGGCTTCGTGGAGGCCGTGTCGTATCGCCACAGCGCGCGGCTCGACCTCACCTCGAACAAGCGCCACAGCCTGTCGCCCCAGACCATCCAGCTCCTGCGCGGCCTCAAGACCGGGGTCAACGCGGTGGCCTTCTTCCGTAGCGATCAGCCGGGCAAGCGGGTGGCCGAGGATCTGTTCAAGCAGTACGCGCGCTATGCCGGCGGCAAGTTCACCTGGCGCGCGGTCGATCCCGACCGCGAGCCCGGGCTGGCGCGCCGTTACGCCATCGAGTCCTACGGGACGGTCGTGCTCGAGACCAAGGAGCGCTCCGAGAAAGTCGCCGACGCCGAGGAGGAGAAGCTCACCAACGGGCTGGTCAAGCTCACGCGGTCGGGCAAGCGCGCGGTCTACGTCGTGCAGGGCCACGGCGAGCACGAGCTGACCAACACCGATCGGCCCGGGTTCAGCGAAGCCAAGAAGGCCCTGGAGGGCGCCAACTACGAGGTCAAGCCGCTGGTGCTGGCGCGCTCCGCGCAGATCCCCGACGACGCGGCCGTGCTGATTCTGCCCGGACCGCGCACCGATCTGCTGGCGCCCGAGCTGGCCGCGCTCGACAACTACGTCGGCCGCGGGGGCAAGCTCCTGGTCATGGCCGATCCCGTGATCCTCAGCGGCTCCCCCGTGGACCCGATGAAGGACTTCCTGGGGCGCTACGGCTTCACCATCGGCAACGACCTGATCATCGAGCTCAACCCGATCGGCCGTCTGTTCGGCATCGGCCCCGAAGTGCCGATCATCCAGCAGTACGACCCGCACCCGATCACCCGCGACATGGCGGGCCTGTCCACGCTGTTCCCGATCACGCGCTCGGTGGCGACGGCCCAGACCCCGCCCACCGGAATGAATCTCACGACGCTCGCCAAGACCAGCGCCGAGAGCTGGGCGGAGACGAGCCGCGAGGAGCTCCAGCAGGGGCAGGTCAAGCCCGATCCCGGCGAGACGCGCGGCCCGCTGCCGGTGGCCGCCGTCGCCACCAAGGACAAGGCGCGGATCGTCGTCTACGGGACGTCGAGCTTCGCCGCCAACCAATTCCTGAACCTGCAAGGCAATCGCGACTTCTTCCTCAACACCGTGAGCTGGCTCGCCGAGGAAGAGGACCAGATCTCGATCCGTCCGAAGGAGAGCCGGTCGACGCCGGTGTTCCTGACCTCTCAGCAGGCGCAGGCCGTGTTCTTCCTGCCCGTCGTCGTCCTGCCCGGCATCGTCCTCATCGGAGGCATCGTCGCGGTGATCCGGCGGCGCGCCGCCAACTAGGTCGCTCGTGCGCTGGCAAACTAGTGTCGTTCTCGCGGTACTCCTGGCGGCGGCGGGCGTCTTCTACTACGTCTACGACGTGCGGATGGCGCCGGAGCGGGAGAAGGCCGAGGGCCGCAAGGGGCGCGTGTTCAATGCGGAGACCCAGGACGTCACCCAGCTCACGCTGAAGCGGCCGGGCGACACGATCGAGCTCAAGCGCGAGGGCGACGGCTGGCAGATGTCGTCGCCGCTGCGCGCGCGCGCCGACCGCGGACCCGTCGAGGAAGTCATCACCAACGCGCTGACGTCCAAGATCGACCGCGAGATCGCCGCCGCGCCCACGTCGCCGGCGGAGTTCGGGCTCGATAAGCCAGCGGCGGAGCTGACGCTGACGCTCAAGGACGGCAAGTCGCTCGGCCTCCTGCTCGGTGCCAAGAGCCCCACCGGCGTCTGGGTGTACGCGCAGGAGCGCGGCAAGCCCAGCGTGTTCGTGATCGGCGATTCGGTGCTGCGCGACGCCACCCGGCCCGTGGGCGACTTCCGCGACAAGTCGATCCTCGCCTTCGACCGCCAGCAGGTGACGGGGCTCGAGATCGTCACCCGCGAGGACACGATCGCGCTCGAGCCCGCCGACCACCGGTGGAAGATCACGCGTCCGGTCGCGCTCGGCGCCGACGCCGACACGGTGAGCGGGTTCCTCGAGAAGCTCGGCGGCGCCAAGGTCAAGGAGTTCGTGGCGGAGGCGCCCCCGTCGCTCGCGACCTACGGTCTCGACAAGCCGTGGCGGGTCACGCTGGTCACCGGCAAGGACAAGGACCGGGCGAGCCGCGCGCTCCTGATCGGCAACGCCGAGACCGGCAAGGGCGTCTACGCGATGCGCGACGGGGAATCGTCGGTGCTGCTGATCCCGGAGGACGTCTGGACGGCACTGCCGAAGAACGTGGCGGCCCTGCGCGACAAGAGCGTGGTGCAGTTCGACCGCGACAAGGTCTCGCGTCTCGACGTCGAGAGCCCGCAGGGACCGATCACGCTCGCGCGCGAGAACGACAAGTGGAAGCTCACGGCGCCGCAAGCGCTGCCGGCCGATCAAGTGGAAGCGGGCGCCCTGCTCACCAAGCTGCAGAACCTTCGCGCCCAGGGCTTTCTCGGCGAGGACGCGACGTTGATTCCCAAGTTTCTCGCGAAGCCCGAGGTGAAGGTCACGGTGACCGACGCGGGCGGCGCCAAGACGCTGCTGCTGGCGCCGTCGCCCGAGAAGCGCGGCGGCCAGGCCATGGCGTACGGCGCCCTCGCGGGACGCGGTCCCGTCGTGCTCGTCGACGGCGCCGCGCTGAAGGACTTCGCGCGGTCGGTCAACGAGCTGCGCGACCGGACGCTGCTCTCCGGGCTCGAGCCCAAGGACGTCAAGCGCATGCAGGTCACGGCGGGCGGCAAGACGACCATGCTCGAGCGATCCGGCGAGACGGACTGGCGGGTGATCGAGCCCGCGAAGGGCGCGGCGAAGAGCTCGCAAGTGGACGATTTGCTCTACACGCTGCGTGGGCTCAAGTGGAAGGACCTCGTCGCGCCCGGCGGCGAGGATCCCGCGAAGTACGGGCTCGATAAACCGGGCGTCGAGGTTCGCCTCTTCCGCGCGGACGGGACCGAGATCGGCTCCGTTCTCTTCGGCAAGCAGGACGGGGAGCGGCTCTACCTCAAGACGCGTAATGCTCCCGCGATCTACGCGGCTGACCCCAAGCAGGTCGGGGCGCTGCCCAAGTCCATCGACGCGTTCAAGGGCTAGTCCCTCTCGCGTGGCGGCGCTGGAGGGCGGGTGGGGGATGGGAGCGGGCCTCTGACCACGACCGTTCTCGTACCGATCACCCGCGAGTAGTTCCCAAGCTGACGGTTGTTCTTCGATGCAGTCGTTGCCAGGTGACGGGTCAACCGGTCCCGCTCCCATCCCCCACCCGCCCTCCAGCGGGAACCGTTGGAGACGTCGGCTGCTCAACGTGCCTGGTATCGGAGGCGGCGGTATCCTGCGTGGCCCGGCGGGCTCGAAGAGCGATTTCGATGAATCGAAATCGCGTGCTTGATTTAGTGTCTTCGGTCTCGTCTACGGGGGGCACACTTCGACGACGGCTTGAACGGAGGACGGCATGGTCTACCGAGGCATGGATCGGGCGGCGCTGGACGCGGCGTATAACAACACGGCGGCGGTTGGGGTGGCCAGGCGGGAGGAGTACGTCGCGGACTGGATGAAGCGGAGCGACGTGATGCGGCGGGCGGCGGGCGCGCGGATCGACCTGCGATACGGCGACGGGGATCGGCATCGCGTGGACGTGTTTCCGTGTGGGCGGCCGGCCGCGCCGACGCTCGTCTATATCCACGGCGGGTACTGGCAGATGAACGACAAGGAGCCCTACGCCTTTCTCGGTGAGGGGCTTCTGCCCGCGGGGTTCAACCTCGCCGTCGTCGAATACACGCTGGCCCCGGCGGTGCGGCTCGACGAGATCGTGCGCGAGGTACGGAGTGCGGTGGCGTGGACGATCGATCACGCGAGGGAGTTCGGCGGCGATCCGGCGCGCGTGTTCGTGTCCGGCCACTCCGCCGGTGGCCATCTCACGGCCATGGCGATGAACGACGCGCGGGTCGCCGGCGGCGTGGCGATCAGCGGGCTCTACGATCTCGAGCCGATCCGCCTGAACTATCTGAACGACAAGCTCGGGCTCGACGCCGAGGAGGCGGACCGGAACAGCCCGATTCGCCATCTTCCGACGAGCGCGCCGCCGCTCGTGGTCACGGTCGGGCTCGGCGAGCTGCCCGAGCTCATCCGCCAGTCCGAAGAGTTCGCGGAGGCGTGGCGGCGCCGCGGCCTACGCGGCTCCTACCTCCCCGTCGCGCACCACGACCACTTCTCCATCCTCGAAGAGCTCGCGCGGCCGCACGGCGCCATCCTCGCGGCGCTGGAGGACCTGGCGCTCACGGCCTGAGGAGGTCGTGCAGCTTCCAGGGGCTGATCGCTCGCGCGAGGCGCTGGAGGGCGGGCGGGGGATGGGAGCGGGGCGCTCTGACCACGACCGTTGCCGTACCGATCACCCGCCAGGAGTTCCCAACCGGACGGTCGTTGGTCGAATCTTCCGTTGGCGGGTAACGGGTCAACCGGCCCCACTCCCATCCCCCGCCCACCCTCCAGCGGGAACACGGGAGATGTTCCGAGGTCACGGACGAATCGTGAACCGGCCGCCGCTCCCATCCCCCAACCACGCTCCAGCGGTTCAAGCGAGAGGTGGTGTGATCTCGAATCAGGCGCGGATCGGAGGTCGACGCTCCGTACGCACCAGATGGGCCGCAGTCGCGCCTAGGTCAACGGGCTCGCGCGCGGCGATGCGCTCGAACACGTCCGCGGCAGATGGGTGCGCGACCTCTCGCTCGAGGATCCGCAGGACGTAGGCGGTGAGAGTCAGGCGGGCGTGCCTCGCTCGCCGGGTCAACTCACGATGCAGCGGGGACGGCACATCGCGAATCTGAATCATCTTGGCCATCACGGCACGTTATCGCATGTACTCCGCATGCTCAACGAGCCCTGCAAGCTGGTCGCGGATCAGGGCGAGATCAGCGATGTCAGGGCGGCCCTGGAGACCCGTGAGGAGGGCTATCACCCCACACCGTGTGGCGTCGAGACGATCTGCGGGTTCCCGCTGGAGGGTGGGTGGGGGATGGGGGTGGGGCCGGGTGACCCGTTTCCCGACCAACGGAAGACGGGAGCACCAGCGCCAGATTGGGAACTACTGGCGGGTGATCGTTACTGCAACGGTCGTGGTCAGAGCGCCCCGCCCCCATCCTCCGCCTGCCCTCCAGCGCTCCGCGCGGGGAATCACCCGTTGGGATTACAGCAGGCCGATCTCCTGGTACCGCGGGGCGATGCGGGCGGAGATGAGGTCGAGGCGTTGGAGGCGGGGCATCAGGTTGTCCTTGAAGAGGAAGCTGTTGAAGGCCTTCGTGGTCTGGGAGTTGGCCACGGTGTCGCGCCAGATCTTGTCGCCGTCCCAGCCCATCTCGTTCCAGACGTTCTTGATCGATTGAAAGCCGGTGCGCTCGTCGCGGGCGTACATGAGGTCGCAGGCCCGGAAGCAGAAGTCCTCGAGGTACTCGCGCTTGGCGGGGTCCAGATCGGGAAGGGAGCGGCGGAGCGCGAAGTAGCCGAAGTTGACGTGGCGGCCTTCGTCCTGCAGGACGTAGTCGAGCAGCTCGGCCAAAGTGGGATCGCCGGTCTGCTTGCGCATGAGGTTGAAGGCGGCGATGGCCAGGCCCTCGATCAGCATTTGCATGCCCAGGAGCTTCAGCTCCCAGAGATTGGTGGCCAGGATCTCGTCGATGAGCCCTTTCAGCAGCGGGTCCACCGGGTAGATCTTGTGGAGCTTCTTGACGTACTTCTCGAAGACCTCGACGTGACGGCCCTCATCGACGACCTGGGTGGAGGCGTAGAGCTTGGCGTCCAGCTCGGGGATGGCATTGACGAGCTGGCCGCACACGACCAGCGCGCCCTGCTCGCCATGGAGGAACTGGGAAAGCCGCCAGGCCGAGAGCCTGATCTCGACTTCGCGCTGCTCCGCCTCGGTGAGGCGGGTGAAGAAGTTGGTGCCGGCGAAGGCGAGCTGCACGTTGAGGACGGGACCTTCCTGGCCGACCGGGCGGGACCAATCGATCGCGGTGCTGCCGTTCCACTGGTTTTTCTTCGCGGTCTCGTAGAGCGTGGACAGCTCGTCGTGGGTGGGTACGTAGTCGAAATCCCAGAGTGTTTCGAGCTGGTACGTCACCCGACGGGCGGCATCGGTCTGAACGGTGGTCATGAGGCCCCCTGAATGAATGAAGATTCAGTCGGTGGATTATAGCCCGCCTGACGGGTCTGCGGTACCATTCGCCGCGTGAGCGACGACACGATCTACCTCAAGCAGATGGAACTGGGCCCGATGCAGAACTTCGTCTACCTCGTGGGCGATCCGGTGGCCCGCGAGTGCGTGGTGGTCGACCCCGCCTGGGAGATCGACACCATCGTCGAGACCGCGCAGGCCGACGATATGACGATCAAGGGCGCGCTGGTCACGCACACTCACCAGGATCACGTCGGGGGGAGCCTCGAGTCCTGGGGCATGCCCGGGCGCATCCCCGGCGTCGAGGAGCTGCTCGCTCGCGTCCCCGCCAAGGTGTACGTCCACAAGGCCGAGCGCGAGTTCCTCCGGGGGTTCGGCTCGGACCTGGTCAAGGTCGACAACCACGACACGATCGCCGTCGGTCGTCTCACGCTCACGTTCATGCACACGCCCGGGCACACGCCGGGCTCGCAATGCTTCCTGATCGAGGATCGGCTGATCTCCGGCGATACGTTGTTCATCGGCTCGTGCGGCCGCACGGATCTGCCCGGCAGCGACCCGAGTCAGATGTACTACTCGCTCACCCAGCGCCTGGGCGCCCTGCCCGAGAGCACCGTGCTGCTCCCCGGCCACAACTACGGCGGCTCGTCGTCGACCATCGGCAACGAGAAGCGCCGCAACCCCTTCATGCAGTTCACGTCGCTGGGCCAGTTCCTCCGGGCGATGGGGAAATAGCGGTGAGGCGCCGCTGATCAGTCGACGTTCAGGATCTGGCCGGTGACCTTGAGGGGGCAGGTGGCGAAGAAGAGGACGGCGGCGGCGACGTCGTCGGGGCCGACCTCGTGGCCGCGGGTGACGGCCTTCCAGCGCGCCAGGGGGAAGCCGACGGGACGGAGCACCGCGCCCGGAGCCACGCAATTGACCGCGATGCCTCGGGGGCGCAGCGTCACCGCGAGGCCGCGAGTCAGCGCGGCGACGGCGGCTTTCGAGATCGTGTAGGGGATGTAGCTCGGCCAGGCGCGCTCGGCTCCCACGTCGCCGATGTTGACGATGTGACCGCCGCGCGACATGTCCGTCGCCGCGGCCTGGCAGGCGAAGAAGACCCCGCGCAGGTTGACGTCGAGGAGCCGATCGTACTGGGCGGGCGTGGCGGTGGCCAGCGGCGTGCGGTGGAAGACGGCGGCGCTGTTGACGAGCACGTCGAGCCCGCCCAGCGCGCGGCGGGCGTCCCTCACGAGGCGGGCCGCGGCGCGCGGGTCGGCCAGGTCGGCGCGAAGGGCCACGGCGCGCACACCGTACGCTTCGATGTCGCCGACGGTCTGTCGCGCCTCGCGAGCGGAACGGTGATAGCCGATGGCAACGTCCATCCCACGTCGGGCGAGGGCCAGCGCGATCGCGCGACCGACACGGATCGCGCCGCCGGTCACCAGCGCGCGGGGGGCGCGTGCACGCGCCGGTGAGGCACTCGGAAGCGCCTGTAGAGCGCGTTTCTTGACGCCTCGCGAAGCGTGTGGTGTCATCATCAAAAGTGTCATGGCCTACCGTATCAGGAACTGGCTCAAGATTCGGCTCATCGCCGGATTCTTCGTCACCGTTCCGGCCATCGCCACCGCGTGGATCCTGTGGATCTTCTGGAGCAAGATCGACGACATCTTCGCGCCGATGTACGCCCGCATCTTCGGCCGCCCGGTGCCCGGGCTCGGCTTCCTCACCGCCGTCGTCATCATCTTCCTGATGGGCACGATCGCGCGCAACGTCGTCGGGCGGCGCGTGCTCGCCATCGGCGACATGCTGCTGTCGAAGGTGCCGGTCTTCGGCCGGGTTTATCCGTCGGTGAAGATGCTGATCGACGCGTTCTCACCCGAGCGGCGCAGCAGCTTCAAAGCGGTGGTGCTCGTGCAGCATCCGCGCGAGGGCGGTTACGCCTTCGGGTTCGTGACGAGCGAGGTGCTGCTGGAGACGGCTGAGGGCAAGCACGAGATGTCGACGGTGTTCGTCCCCACCAACAACCTCTACCTGGGCGACATCGTGGTCGTGCCCAAAGTGGACGTCATCGCGACCGGGATCACCGTCGAGGAAGGGATCCGCATCATCCTCTCCGCGGGGACGGCGACGCCCCCGCGCATCCCGCGACTCTAGTCCGCGCTCGCCGGCCGCGCATCACCGATTCAGAGATGCAGGACCCGGTGCGCCCAGGCGGTGGCGGCCTGGCCGAGAGGGTAAAGTTTGCCAAAGAAGAAGTGATTGGCCGTGTCGATGAGGTCGACGGTCGCCTGCGGGGTGAATTCGCGCAGGCGCGCGAGGGCGTCGCGCGGGCAGATCTCGTCGTCCGAGCCGGCGATGATCAGCAGGCGCTCGCCGAAGCCCGCGAGGCCCGCGAAACGCTTGGGGTCCACTCGGGCGAGGGGCGGGGCCACCAGGACGACCCCGGAGAGCTCCGGGTGCTTGATGGCGACGTCCCCCGCGACGGCGGCGCCGAACGAGTATCCGGCCAGGATGACGGGGTGACCGGGCTCGACGAGGCCCGCGATGCGGGCTCGCGCGGCCTCCACGTCGTGCTGCTCGTCGACGCCGGCTCCATGAGCCCCGGCCGACCCACCGGTCCCCCTGAAGTTGAACCGGATCGTGGCCAGCGCCATCTCGCTGAAGACCTCGGCCAGTCGTACCACCACCGGGTTATCCATGTCGCCGCCATACAGCGGGTGGGGATGGCAGATCACCGCGCCACCGCGCGGGGCGGGCGGCGCTCCCAGAAGGGCTTCCAGCGTCACCCCGTCGCCGGTAGTCAGGGGCATGGGCGTTTCGGCTATCATGTCGACGAGAGAATACAGGGGACTCGCGAGACCGTCCAACAGCCATGATGCTGACGTGTTATCGAACCCGGCGCCGCATCGGCGCGTATCTCGACGACGCCCTCGGCGACCGGGCGTCGTCGAAGGCGGCGGCCCACATCGCGGGGTGCACCCGGTGCCACGCCGAGCTGGTCACGCTGCGGAGGCTCTCGGCGATGCTGCGGGAGACGTCGCCGTCGGTCGTGCTCCCCGACTGGACGGGCTTCTGGGAAGGTGTTCGCCGGGGAATCGAAGTGCCCGCCGTCGTCGAGGTTCGAACCCGCCCCCGCTGGCATCCGCGTCTGGTCGCGGGCACGGCCGCTGCGCTCGTCGTCGGCGCCTCGGTGATTCTCTGGCAGTTCCCACGGTCCCCGCTCACCACTCAGGCCTCGGCCGCGATCTCGGTCAACTCGGCCAACACCAGCCACCCCCGCGGCACCGTGATGGTCTACTCCCCCCCCGAAAAGGACCTCGCCGTCGTCTGGGTGTTCGCGGAAGACGACTGACCGACTGACGGATATTACTTCTTGAGGGCGGCGAGGCGTTCGCGGGCGAGGGGGACCTCTTCGGCCTGCGGGAAGTTGTCGACGAGGTATTGCAGCCGGGACTGGGCGAGCGCCGGCTGCTTCAACTCCACGAGGGTGAGCGCTTCCTTGTAAAGGGCGGTGGGCGCGCGGTCTCCGCGCGGATAGTTGGCCACCACCTTCCTGAATTCCTGAACGGCCCGCTGGAGGGCCTCGGTCGCGCGCTCGGTCTGGCCCGCGTTGGCGTGCTGCTGGGCGAGAGCGGCGTAGCCCTCACCGATCCAGTATTGCGCGTGGTTGGCCTGCGCATGCTCGGGATAGCGGCGCAGGAACTCGCGGAAGCCGTCGATGGCCTGCGTGTAGTTGCCCTTGCTGAAGTCGATGTAGGACGCCTGATACAGGTCTTGCGGTGGGAGCGAACCCGCGATGGGCCGCGCGGGCGGAGGCGTCGCGGGAGCGGCGGTGGGCGGTGAAGCCGGTGCCGCCGTCGCCGGTCCTGGGCGTGCCGTTGGCACCGCGGTTGGAGGTGCGGGCGCCGCGGTTGGAGGTGCGGGCGCGACCGGCGCCGCCGTCGGAGGTGTGGGCGCCGCTGGTGCCGCGGTGGAAGGTGGAGGCGGCACGACGAGCCCGGGACGAATCGCCGAGGCCCTGACCTGCCGCCCGAGCGCGTCGAGCCGGATGCTCAGGTCGTCGACACGCTTCATGAGCGCGGCGAGTGTTCCCGCCACCGAGTCCAGGCGCTGATTGACTGTCTCCAGCTGGCGAGTGGCGTCGCTCGCGGGCGCCGGCGGAGGGGCCGCGGGACGCACCGCGAGTTGACTGCTGAGCGCCTCGGTCTGTGCGCGCGTTTGCTGGACGGTTCGTTGAAGCGAGGTGACGTCGGTCCGAAGCTTGAGAAGCTCATCCTGCGTCGCGAGTCCGGCGACATCGGCGCCGGTCGCGCAGCCACCGAGGAGGAACACGACGGCGAGGACGCCAACCACCGTCCTCGCCGTCATCGGAGCGGGATGCGTCAGCGAGCCTTCGTCAGGAAGTGGGCCCGCCGGTTCTTGGCCCAGCATGCCTCGTTGTGCTCGGTGCAGATCGGCCGTTCCTCGCCGTAGCTGATGATCGTGATTCGACCGGCCTGCACGCCCTGGGAGACGAGATAGTTCATCGTGGCCTTGGCCCGTCGTTCGCCGAGCGCGAGGTTGTACTCGTTGGTGCCGCGCTCGTCGCAGTGGCCCTCGATGAGCACGAGGTTGTTGTTGCCCTTGAGCCACGTCGCGTTGGAGTCGAGGATCTTGGCGTCACCCGGCCGGATATCGTACTTGTCGAAATCGAAGTAGATATCCTTCAGGTTCGGGTTCGCCGCGAATTCCGACACGGCCGGCCGGGTCGCGGGCGTCGAGGTGCCGGCCCCGCCGCTCGGCGGCTGCGCGCCGGACGTTCCGGGGGGAGCCGTCGCGCTCGTTCCGCCTTCGGACGTCGAGGGAGCGGTCGCCGGAGGCGTGGTTGTGGGAGGTGCCGTCGCCTGCGCGGCGCCGGACGGCGCGGGCGCTGACGCTGCAGTCATGGCCGGCCGCTTGGCGCAACCCGCCAGGACCACGACACTGATGAGCAGGGAAACCAAGATCCCATTCCGACAACGACTAGCCATGATTCCTCCTTTTCGCTCGCGCCACTCGCGCTGTCGGTTTGCTGGGGGCTGCGGGCGGACTCATCGTATCACGGCAATCGCGATGACCACGAGGGGCTTGTGAAATCACCGGGGCCACGCGTGACCGGCGCTTGGTCCGAGCCGTCGGTGGCCATCGTGAAGATCTGCCAGGAGCCGAGTCGATTCGACTGAAACGCGAGGTGACGGCCGTCCGGGGCCCACGTCGGGCTCTGGTTGTCGCCGGCGCCGCCGGTGAGCCGCCGGGCGTTCGAGCCGTCGGCGTTGATCGCCCACAGATCGTGGGTCGCCTGCCGCATCGTGTACACGATGGTGTCGCCCTTGGGCGACCACCGCGGCTGCGTGTGGAAGCCGGCGAACGTGACCTGCCGGACGTTGCCGCCTTCGGCGTCCATCACGAAGACGTGGGGGGTGCCGAGCCGGTCGGACACGAACGCGATGTCTCGGCCCGTGGGCGCCCAGCTCGGATCGGTGTCGATGCCGGGGTGGCGGGTGAGCCGGCGGAAGGCCCCGGTGGCCAGCGTGAGCGCGTAGATCTCCGGGTTGCCGTCCTTCGACAGCGTCATCACGATGGTGCGCCCGTCCGGACTGAACGCGGGCGACGAGTTGATCCCGTTGAACGCGGCCAGCGTCTGTTCCGGGCGGCGCTCGAACGGGAAGGCCCGGTAGAGATCGGGATAGCCGCCCTTGTAGGAGGTGAAGGCCAGGGAGCGCGTGTCGGGACTCCAGACGGGCATGAGGTTGAGCGAGCCGTTGCGGGTGACCGGTCGCGCGCCGAAGCCGTCGTAGTCCGCGATCAGGATCTCCTTGGTGCCCCGGGAGCCGGTGACGTACGCGAGCTTGGTGTCGGCGCTGCCGGGCTCGCCGGTGAACTGCAGCACGATCTCGTCGGCGATCTTGTGGGCGAGCCGTCGCGGCGCGTCGGCGGCCAGGTCGAACTTCTTCGAGGCGATCAGCCGGAACTCCGGCGTGGTCAGGTCGTAGAGCCGCATCTCGCCCTCCACGCGCGGCCCGCGCAGGGCGAGCAGCCCGTGCACGCCGGCGTGGGCGCCGGCGGCGGCGAAGTCGGTCCACGACTTCTTGAGGGCCTCGGGGTTGTTGGGCGGGATCGAGCCGGTGGCGGCGACGACGCTGAAGAGACCGGAGAACGTGAGATCGACGCCGGTCACCGAGGCCAGCATCTTGGCCAGGCCGGAGGTGTCGGGGCCCGCGATCACCGAGAATTCCGGGATCGCGATGTTGAGTTTCTTGGCCCCGCCGCCGGTGATGTTGATGTAGACGTCCACGCCTTGCCCGAGCGACGGCGGCGTCGTCCACCACGGGCCGGGCCCGACGGCGACGATCACGATCAGCAGCGCGATCAGCAGGCGTCTCACCATCGTCACCGGGCCCTCGGGTCGTAGACGAATTGGAGGCCGACCTTGAGCGTCTGCTTGCCGAAGCCGGCCGGCAGCGGCGGGAACGGATTGGCGTCGTTGACCGCGCGCAGGGCGACCTGATCGTAGGACGGATTCCCCGAGCTCTTGCCGACCTCGAGCCCGCGAAGCCGCCCATCGGCGCCGATCACGAAGATGATCTCGGGCTGCCGTCCGTCGACCGCCTGACCGACCCAGCGCTCCTGGATCTTGCGGTGAATGGCCTGGATGTACCAGGCGTACGGAAAGTCGGACACGCTCAGCGTCACCGTGCCGGCGCCCTGAAGCGAGCCGGCGGCCTGACCGAGCGGTGGCGGAGGTGCCGCAGGCGTCGACGGCGCAGTCTCGCGCCGGGCCACCGGTCCCGGCTCGCTCGACGCGCGTGGCAGCGCGGAGGCGGGCAGCTCCTTGTCGCCCGGACGCGGCACCGCCGCCGCGCGCGAGGGCAACGGGCGGTCGGGGAGCGGCGCGGTGTCGCGTGTGGTCCGCCGCGCCGGCATCTCGGGCGGCGGCACGGGCGCCGGGACCGGCGCTTCACGCTGCGGGAGGTCGTTCGACTTGAGTTTCGCCGGCGCCGGCGGCGCCTCGGTCGGCCGAGCCGGCAGCGCCGGCGCGCTGACCTGGCCCTGGGGCCGTCCGATGGCGGCGACGGCGGGGACGAGGTTCACGATGTACGTCTTGGTCGGCGGCTCCTGCCAGAGCATGGCGGCGAGACCGAGACCTCCCAGCGCCAGCAGGTGGAGCACGGCCGACACGAGGACCGTCCCGAGAGGCAGCGGGCTTCGCCCCAGGGCCGGACCGAGCGCGGGCCGCGGTCGCGTGCGGAGCGCGATCGTGGCGATCGACATCCTAGCGCTCGCGGACGGGCTCCGTGACCATCCCGAGCCGCTCGATTCCCGCGCGCCTGACCCGGTCCATGGCCTCGATCACGGCGCCGTACGTGAGTCCGGCGTCGGCCTTGAGATACAGTGTCTTGTCCGTGCGGGAGCGAAACGCGTCGCGCAGGGCGTCCTCGAGACCGGCCGGCGTGACGCGACGATCGTTCAGGTAGAACCCGCGCTCCTTGGTGACCGTGAGGACCATGCGCTCCTCGACCGCCGTGGGCTTGGCCGCGGCGCGGGGGAGATTCACGTCGATGCCCCGGTACATCATGGGCGCGGTGAGCATGAAGATCAGCAGCAGGACGAGCACGACGTCGACCAGCGGAATGATGTTGATCTCGGCCATGGTCGAGCCGATCCGGCGGCCGTCGCCGCCGCCGACGTTAAACGCCATCTTTGGCCACGCGCGGCACCTTGGACACGCTCCGGGCGAGGAGGTTGAGCAGCTCGAGCGAGAAGCTCTCCATCTCCGTGGCCCAGTGCTTCACGCGATTGACGAAGTAGTTGTAGCCGATCACGGCGGGGATGGCGGCGCCCAACCCGGCCGCGGTGGCGATGAGCGCTTCCGAAATGCCGGGCGCGACCACGGCGAGGCTTGCCGAACCCTGCTGCCCGATCCCGTGGAAGGCGGCGATGATCCCGAAGACGGTGCCGAAGAGACCGATGAACGGCGTGGAGCTGGCCGTGGTGGCCAGGAACGGCAGGTAGCGCTCGAGCCGCGCCACTTCCAGTCCCGCGATCCGTCGCAGCGCCCGCGCCACCATGTCGAGCCGGCCGGGCGACATCTCGTCGCCGTCGTCGAGCACCTGATCGACGACGTCTCGCGTGCCCATCTCGTTGTAGGCCGCCACGTAGAGCTGGGCGAGCGGGCTGTCGCGAAGCTTGCGGGCGCTGGCGTGCACGAGCGCCGGAGTGCGTGCTTCGCGGTAGGCCTTCAGGAACGTGAGGGTCTGGCGCCGGACGCGGCGGAACTGCCACCATTTCTCGACGATGAGCGCCCAGCTCACGATCGAGAACAGCGCCAGGATCAGGAGGATGGCCTTTGCGACGGGCCCGGCGGTGAGGACGAGATCGAGAACGCCGCTGGTCAAGGCTTCCCGTGTGGGCACGAAAACTCCTTTACGCCTGATTTCATTCGATACTACCTACCGGCCTCGCGACGTGTCAACAATTCCGCCCGCAAAATCGCCGCATTCCCCTCGCGCGCGTTGACTTCGACGCAAGGCGGCCGGTATAAGAGAGCCGTGCGTCGAGCACGCGGCGCGTTGCTGATCGCCTTGCTGCTGCCGTGGAGCCAGGGGCTCGCGGCTGACGCCAAGAGCGCCGTCGAGGCGTGGGTCGCGCGTCTGTCCGGGACGGTCATCGAAGATCTGGTCACCACGCAGGCATTCACGCTCTATCATCCCGACGGTCGCCAGCCCGCGGTGACCGGCTCGCAGCGCCTGTTCCTCAGGCTTCCCCAGTCCCAGCGCCTGGAGCAGGACGTCGAGGGCCGGCGAGAAATCCGCGTGACGGTGGGCGACCGAGTGTGGGTCCGGCAGGGGGACGGCCGCACGTACGAAGCGCCGCCGAGCGACAGCCGTCGCGATCGCGCGCACCTGCTGACGGCCTTCCAGCGGGGCGCCGCCGACCTGCTACGGGAGTGGCAGTCCGCCGGCGTGCGCGCGGAGGTGAGCGACGAGGTCCTCGTGGGTGGGCGCGCGGTCACGATCGTCGGCGCCAGAGCCGGCGAGCGCGATCGTCCGGCGGTGTGGATCGATCCCGAGTACGGGGTGATCCGCTTCATCACTCACGAGCGGCTGCCCAAAGGGTCCGCCCTCGTCGACATCGTATTCTCCGACCATCGCCCGCTCGTCGACCGCTTCTTCTATCCCCATCGTCAGGAAGTGTTCGCCGAGGGCAAGCTGCTGCTCCTCGTCGAGGTCCGCTCGGTGACCGTCAACACCCGCCTCGCTCCCGAGCTGTTCGATCCGGAAGCGCTCAAGCGCGGACGCTGAGGGCGCTCCCGGGCGAGCGCCGAGGCGCTCCCGGGCGAGCGAGAGGGCGCTCAAAGGCGAGCGCCGGGGTCACCGCGAGCGGGCCGGGTGATTCGCGATCCAGAAGCGAAGCGGCAATGTGATCGCGCGGGTGATCCCGATGCGCGGGCCGCGCTCCACGCGGAAGGCGCGCGGGACGTCGGGCGGCGTGATGGTGAGGCGCCCGCGGGTGAGATCGACGCCGTTGTCCGCCACCGTGATCCCGAATGCCGCGGTCACGTTGCCGGGGCCGCTCGCCAGCCGCGGAGCCTCCGGTGTCAGGCCGCGACGTCGGGCCATCGCGCGCACGCCCTCCAGCGGCTCGACCGCGCGAATCAGCACGCAGCCCGGGCGTCCCGCGCGCTCGGCGATCGCGTTGAAGCACGCGTGCAGACCGTAGATCACGTACACGTAGGCGAAGCCGCCCTCGCCGTAGAAGAGCCGATGACTGCCCGGCCGGAAGGCGGCGTGCGACGCGGCGTCGTCCGGCCCCAGGTACGCCTCGGTCTCGACGATGCGCCCGGCCGTCACGGTGCCGCGCGCTCGCGTGACGAGCACGCAACCGAGCAGATCGCGGGCCACCGCGACGGCCGGCCGCAGGTAGAACGCGCGGGGCAGGGTCAGCGCCGGCGCCGCGTCCCGCGCGAGTCCGCGGCCGTCACGCGGCGCCGGACCGCTCGTCGACGGCGGCGACGATCTCCTCGATGCGATGGCGCAGGGTGTGTTCGGCCAGGGCCCGCCGGCGCGCGTTGGCGCCCACGGCGGCGGCTTCGTCGGGGTGGGCGAGATGGTGGTCGAGCTGCCGCCGGAGCTCCGGCAGATCTCGATAGGTGACCATCTCCTCGCCCGGCTTGAACAGGGTGGCGAGGTCGTCCTTGAAATCGACGACCTGGCAGGCGCCGGCCGCGGCCAGCTCGAACGTGCGGGTGTTGACGCCCACCACGTCGTTCATCGGATGATGCTGGTTGAGCGACACCGTCGACCCGGAGTACACGCAGAGCTTCTCGCGGCCCCACACCGGCCCGCCCGCCACCATCGCCCGGAGGGCGGGGTCGCGCGCGCTCGTCCAGCCGCCGCCCCACACGCGCAGGGGATAGCTCGCGAGCTCGCGCAGGAACCGCTCGCGATACGGATAGCGGCTGCCCACGAACGACAGCGTCGCACCGTACCGCGCGCGCTCGTCGTCGGTCAGGGTCACGGGATGGTGCATCGCCGGCACGCAGTACATCGGCAGGTAGTGCAGGTTCCGGAGACCCGCGTTCTGCAGCGCGCGGAGCGCGTAGCGCTCCTTGGTGAAGAACACGTCGTAGGCCTCCACACACGCGAACGGGATCATCCAGAGCGGGTTGTCGGGGAAGACGTTGACCACCGGCGTGCCCACGCGCGCGCGGAAGCGCCGGATGAAGTCGCCGCTGAACGGGCCGCCCTTGATGACGAGGGTCAGGGCGGGCCGCCACGCCAGGCCCACGCGCAGCAGCCGTTCGGCGATCCAGCGCTGGTAGAGCGCCTTGCTGCCCGTGTTCTTGTAGAGGACGTTGTCGCGCCGGTAGGGGAAGGTCCGCACCTCGTGGCCGCGGGCGGTCAGCTCCTCCGCGAAGTCCATGCCCATGTGCCCCGGCCGCTGCCACGGCAGCACGATCAGCCAGCGCATGCGCGGTAGCCTAGCACACGGGCCGCGGGGGCCCGGACGGTCAGCGAGCGGCGACTTTGCGGGCCGGGACCGGGGCGGCTTTGGTGGCGGCGCGCGGCACCGTCCCCGTCATGCTGCGGAAGCGGACGGCGAAGAGCGGATCGAAGATCGCCGCGGTGTCGACCAGCGCGACGCTCGCGCCCTCGTTGAGGAGGTCGCGCGCGCGCTCGAGGGTCGTGATCCCGCCGATGGCGAGGATCGCGTGATCCCACGCGCCGGCCTTTCGCCACGCGATCATCTCCTCGACCTGTCGGGCGCAGACCGCGTACGTGGAGGCGCCGACGACGTCGACCAGCTCACGACCCTCGAAGGCCGCGTTGCCGTCCTCGTCGAGCACGCGGCGCGGGATGCCGGGCACCAGCGCGAAGCCGCTCGTCCAGGGGGCGAGCTTGGTGGCCGTCTCGTGGAGCAGACGCGGCGTGCGAAACACCCCGAGCTTGGCGACGATGGGAAGCGACAGGGTGGTGCGAATGCGATAGAGGATCTGCGCGGAGAGCGGGATGCTCTCGTAGATCATCTGTCCCGGCTCGCCGAACGGGCTCGGCGCCGCCAGGTGCACCTCGATGACGTCGGCGCCGGCCTCCGCCGCCCACATCGCGCAGCGCGTGTAGTCGGCGATCAGACTCTCGGGAGTGTCGCTGGGATCCGGCGTGCCGAGGACGCTGGCGATGAGGATCTGTCCCGGTCCCAGATGTTCCTTGGCCCGACGCATGTCCTTGCGCCAGATGTCCGGATCCATCGAGGGTATGCCCGTCGAGATCGCGATCGTCGGACTGCCGTTGGCGTGCGGCCGTCGCGGCGCCACCGCGAACTGATCGCGGGTCTCCACGTGTCGAATGTTCGGCAGGCTGAGCGCGGGCTGAAAGCGTGAGCGGACCGTCGAGTACGTGAGGGCGTCGAAGCCCAGGCGAGCGTATCCTTCGACCCACTTCGAGTTGAGCAGCGGACCGGCGGCGACCCCGATCGGTGAGTTGACCTGATACCCGAGAAGATTCGAGCCCGGACCCGTCGGCAGGCGCCGCACGCGGGGCAGTGAGGGAGCGTGGGAGTAGTTCCACGCGTAGGACCGGTTCGCCTTGTAAATCGCCTGAGCGATCTCGGTATTCCCTCCCCGAAGAATCTGACAACGCCCAGTATATCACGCACTTAGCCCCTGTCTCCTGAAAACGACACCCGGCGAGTCTGCGCCCGGTGCTGCACCCTAAGTACTTGCTAAATCGACTCTCTCGGGGAGGCCGCTAACAATAAGCAGACGTGGTGGAGGGCACTAAACCGCGGGTCTGACCTCGCTCGAGAGCAGCTCCAGCTCGCGCATGATGTGGGTGTGCGGCATGCCTGGAAAGAACAGCCGGCAGATCAGGTGGGTCATCCCGTACTGCTCGACGAACCGCCGGATCTTGGCGATCACCTGATCGGGGCTGCCGATGATGAAGCGATCGTCCATCAGCTTGTCGAGGTCGGTCGCGATGCTGGCGTCGATGAACGGGTGGCGCCATCCCCCCGCGTACTCGCGACGGTAGGCCACCATGATGTGCTCCTCGGCGAGCTCGCGGGCCCGCCGGTCGGTGTCGGCGATGATCACGTCCCGAGTGAGCGGCCATTCGGTGACGGCGTCCGTCCGTCCCGCCGCCTGGCGGTGCTCGAGGAAGCTCTTCTTTCCCGCGAGCAGGCGGCGGAGGTCGGCGGTCGGTCCGGGGATCCAGTTGTCCCCGAGCGTGGCCGCCCGCTTCAGCGTGAGATCGCCCCAGCCGCCGATCCAGATCGGCGGATGCGGCCGCGTGACCGGTTTGGGCTCGAGCCGGCCCTCGACCGTGTAGTAGCGGCCCTTGAAGCTCACGTGCTCCTGGGTCCACAGGCCGCGCACGATCGCGAGCTGTTCCTCGAAGCGCGCCCCGCGCTTGGCGAGGTCGACCCCGTACAGCGCGAATTCGTCCGGCTTGTAGCCGATGGCGATCCCGAGCGTCATGCGTCCGTTCGACATCACGTCGAGCAGCGCGACGTCTTCCGCCAGGCGGACCGGGTGGTGGAAGGGCGCCACCACGATGTCGGTGCCCAGCATCATCCGGGACGTGCGCGAGGCGTAGCCGGCGAGAATCGTGAGCGGCGAGGGCCAGTAGTGATTGGTGACGGAGTGGTGCTCCTCCATCCAGACCGAATCGAAGCCCAGCTCTTCGGCGCGGGTCACCTCCCGGAGCGACTCGGGCCAGTAGTGTCCGCCCTCGATGGGAATGAACCCGATCTTCAATCGCGCCATCCGCTCGCCGCCTCCCGAGAACGAATCGCCGAGAGGCTATCACGACCGTCCGGCGCCGGCCCGTGCTTGACACCGTCGGAGGCCACGCTTACGGTGGGCACGCGTCCACCGGGACACAAGGAGGACATGACCATGCGTCACATCGTCTCTGGCCTTCTCGTGATGGTCTTCCTGTTTGCCGGCTCCGTGCAGGCGCAAGCGCCGAAGGGCTGGGTCCAGGGCAAGGGCTACGGCTGGATCTGGGGACCCAACGACGAGATCGGTGCCCTCAACGCGCTGACGCCCGCCCACGTCACCGCGGCGCTCAAGATCCCCACGCAGGGCAAGGTGTACGACCTCGGCGTGCTCTACGACCGCGCGTCGTTCCAGTGGCCCGGTCACTCACCGGCCGAGGTGATCTCGTTCCGCACGCCGGAAGGCCTCAAGCGAAGCGGCGAGCTGGAGGCCATCACCGGACAGAAGACCACGGCCTGGCACTCGAACGCGGTCTTCATCAGCGACAACGTCGGCACCCAGGTCGACAGCCTCTGCCACGTCACCACCGGCGACGATAACCACTGGTACAACGGCTACAAGGAAGGCGAGCTGGGCGGCAACTTCGGACCCCGAAAAGCGTGCGCCGACAAGATGCCGCCGATCGTCACCCGAGGGGTGCTGATCGACGTCGCCGGTGCCAACGGCCAGGTCCCGCTGCCGACCGGCTACGAGATCGGTCCCGACGAGCTCAAGGCCGCGCTCGCGCGCCAGCGGGTCGACGTGAAACAGGGCGACGCCGTGTTCATCCGCACGGGGATCCTCTCGCTGTGGGGCGAGGCCGGGCACGACAAGGCCAAGCTCGCGCCGCACGATTCCGCCGGCATCAACGTCGCCGCCGCCAAGTGGCTGGTCGAGGAGAAGGGCGCGGTGCTGATCGGCGCCGACACGTCGGGCCTCGAGTGCGTGGGCAAGTGCTGGAAGCCGGGCGAGTTCTATCCGACTCACGTCTACCTGCTCGTCCAGCAGGGCGTCTACATCGGGGAGTTCCACTATCTCGAAGACCTGGCGAAGGACAAGGTGTACGAGTTCCTGTACGTGAACGCCACCAGCAAGATCCGCGGGGCCACCGCCGGGTTCACCATGCGTCCGGTGGCGATCAGGTAGCACGTCGTGGACGAGCGCTTCACCGCCGAGGAGCGGGCGGCGCTCGCGCCGTACTTCACGAATCTCGACGGGCCGGTCTTCGCGCTGGTGAACCTGCCGGAGGTCGTGAAGGGGGCGCTCTTCGCGCGCTATTCGCGCTCGCCGAAGTCGTTGCGCCGCCTCTTCCTCGACGAATTCCTGCGCGGCGACGGCGGGGTCGCGGGGGCGGGCGGCGACGTCGCGGAGTCGGCGCGCCAGCGCGCCGAACAGCTCTACGAGCGGGTGTTTGTCGAGTACGGCGACGATTCGGTGGCGCAGCTCGGCGGCGTTCACCTGGCGTGCGAGGGCGCCTCCAACATCCTCACCAAGGTGCTCGAGTGGGGCCGGCTCATGGCCTATCTCGAGCAGTCGACCCGCTACATCCCCTATGACGACCGTCCGGGCGGGCGTTTCCGTTACCACGTCCCCGCGGAGCTCGGCAGGGAATTGCGCGAGCGCTACGTCGCGACGCTCGATCGCGGCTTCGAGATCTACGCGCAGTGGCTGCCTCGGATGTACGCGTTCTACGCCGCACGTTTCCCGCGGGGCGAGGGCGATTCCGAAGCGGTCTACCGATCGACCATCCGCGCGAAGGCGCTCGACACCCTGCGCGGACTCCTGCCGGCGGCCACGGTCTCGAACGTCGGGATCTACGCCACCGGCCAGGCCTACGAACAGCTGCTGCTGCGGATGCGCGCCCATCCCCTCGCGGAGGTGAGAGCCTACGCCGACCTGGTGCTGACCGAGCTGCGCAAGGTCATTCCCGCGTTCCTGCGCCGGGTCGACGTGCCCGAGCGGGGCGGCGTGTGGTCGCAGTATCTGGCTGAGACCCGCGAGGCCATCGCCGGTGTGGCCGCGCCGATGCTCAATCAAATGCGCCTCTTCGATGCGCTCGCGGACGCACCGCCTGACGAAGTGACGCTGACCGACTTCGACCCGCACGGTGAGGTGAAGGTCGTCGCGGCCGCCCTCTACGCCGTTTCGCAGCTCCCGGACGCCCAGTTACTGTCCCTGGCGCGCCATCTGAGCGCCGATGACCGGGCCGCCGTTCTCCGCGCGTACGTGGGCAAGCGCGCAAACCGCCGGCACCGCCCCGGCCGCGCCTTCGAGCGCACCGCCTACCGCTTCGACGTCCTCACCGACTACGGGGCCTTCCGCGACCTCCAGCGCCACCGCCTGCTCACGCTCGAATGGCAGCGCCTGTCGCCCCGTCATGGTTACGCCGTGCCCGAGGCCGTCGAGGAGGCTGGCGCGGGTGGGGACTGGAGGCGCGTGATGGAGGAATCAGCCTCGCTCCATGACGCGATCGCCGCGGCGGGCCTCGCCGACGTCGCGCCGTACGCCGTCTCCATGGCCTACAAGGTGCGCTTCTACATGGACATGAACGCCCGCGAGGCCATGCACCTCATCGAGCTGCGGACGACGCCGCAAGGCCATCCCGCGTATCGGCGGGTCTGCCAGGCCATGCACCGATTGATCGCCGAGGTCGCGGGTCACCGCGCGATCGCCGACGCGATGATGTTCGTCGACCACAGCACGGTCGAGCTGGAGCGCCTCGAATCCGAGCGCTCCGCGGAGCGCCGGCGCGCCTCCAACTGAGCGCGGCGGGAAACCCTCGGCCCCGGGGTGTCCCGGAGCCCGCCGGGTCTACGGCCTCGGCGCCCGCTTTTCGACGATCCCGCAGGCGATGCGCGCGCCGCTGTTGCCGGAGGGATCGGTCGTGAAGTCGTCGGGCACGGCGTGGATGACCAGCGCGGTGCCGTCGTCGTCGAACAGCGACGCCGATCCCCCGCCGAGGCTGACGCGCTCCGTGAACGTTTCCAGCCGTCCCTTGCCGTCGTCCTGGATCGTGATGTTGGGCAGGTCGCCGGCGTGGGGGCCGGCGGGATTGCGGAGCCCGTGCTGCGCGTTCTTCGGGTTGAAGTGGTCGCCCGCCGAGGTGAATGCCGGCCTCTCGCACGTGCCCGTCGCGTGCAGGTGAACACCTTTGGGACCCGGCGGGAGGCCGGTCGCCTCCAGCACGATCCGCACCCCGCCGCCGACCTCGGTGAGCGTGGCCTGGCCCACCACCTGACTTCCGGCGTCACGCAACTCCACGGTGGCGACGGCACCGAGCGGCGTGACCGCGACGCCCGCGCACCCCGGACACAGCAGGGCGATCGCGGCCACGGCCCCGCGCAGTCTGTTCATGGATCCTCCGCGCGATCGCTCAGCGCGGGTTCCGGCGCTGGTGCATCCGCGCGACGTGCCAGCCCTCGCGCTCGTCGCGGGTGACCTCGGGGGCGCCGCCGAGCGAGGCGACGTAGCGCGCGAGATCCCACAACTCGGCGTCGTCGAGCAGCAGGTGATACGACGGCATCGGGGTGCCGTCGTAGCCGGTGATCACGGCGCGCACGATGTCGGCCGGCGCGGAGCCGCCCTTGAACGGCCGCTTGGTGAGGTCGGGGGGCTTGATCTTGAGGTCCTTGGCCGACGGCCCGTCGCCGCGGGCCTCGCGCCCGTGGCATTCGCCACAGTCGGCCTTCTCATACACTTTCCGGCCCCGCGCGAGACTGCCGTCCGCCGCCGGCGGCTCGGGCGGCATGGGCAGCGGAGTCGGCGACGGGCCCGCGGCGAATCGGGGCGAGAGGCTCTTGACGAATCCGATCACCGCCCGCACCTCGGCCTCGCTCAGGTGGTCCTGCGGCACCATGCCGGTGCCGGGCAGCCCGCGCACGATCGTGCGCGCGAGGTCGTCGTCGGTGGGTAACTGGCCGGAGGCCGTCGAGCGGATCTTGTAGCGGCCGCTCGCGAAGTCACGCGGGGGCGTGGCGAAGTGATTGGCGGCGTGGCCGCGACCGTCCCCCTCGTCGCCGTGGCAGATCGCGCACTGTTCGACGTACACGCGCCGGCCCAGAGAGGGAGCGGGGATCTGGCCGGACGCGGCCGGCGCCGTCGCGAGGACAACGAGCGTCGCGAACAGCGCCGCCCGCGACGACCTCAATCGATGACGAGGAGCTGGCCGACCACGTGGGCGGGATGCAGGTGGCACTTGATCGGGAAGATGCCGGACTTGTCGGCCTTGAAGCTCACGTCCTTGGTCTTGTTGCCGTCGACGACTTCCTTGACGTTGAAGGCGGCGATCTCGTAGCCGTGCTCGTCGGCGTGGCGATTGATGAGCTTCAGCGCCACGGTGTCGCCTTTCTTGGCCACCAGCGACGCCGGCTCCCAGATCTTCACGCCCTGAGGCGTCTCGATGTTCACGACCGTCAGGGTGATCTCACCGGCCAGCACGGGGAGGGCCACGCCCACGCACAGCACCACGGCGAAGACGATCGCTGAGAGCTTCATCGGGTCCCCCCCTTGAATTCCTGTTTCGCGCGGTCGAGCAGACCGGGCTCGGCCAGGAGATCGAGCGTGGTCATGGCCATGACCTTGGCCGCCGCCAGCATACCCTCGCGCGCGAGCGGACTCACCGCGGCCTCGGCGAAGGCGCGGGAGTGCCAGGGCGTTCCTTCGGGCGCGATTCTCACGTAGGGCTGGATGGTCGGAATCACCTGGCTCACGTTGCCGACGTCGGAGGAACCCAGCCGCTCCTTGAGCTCCGGTGATTCCGGCACCCCCACGTGTTGCATGTTGACGCGGAAGGCCTCGGCCAGCGTGCGGTTGCGCTTCATCGGCTCGTACGTGTTGTCGTAGACGGTCGTCTTCAGAGTGCAGCCCGTGGCCTTCGCCGCGCCCTCGGCGCACGCGATCACGCGCGCCTGGAGCGCGTCGAGATATTCGAGGCTCGCCGCGCGGACGTAGAACATCGCGGCCGCGAGCTCCGGGATGATGTTGGGGGCGGCCCCGCCGTTGGTGACGATCCCGTGGATGCGCGCGTCGGGCCGCACCTGCTGCCGGAGCATGCTCACGTTGTTGAAGGTCTGGATGACGCCGTCCAGCGCGTTGACGCCCTCCCACGGGTCGGCGGAGGCGTGGGCGGCTTTGCCGGCGAACTCGAACCCGACGCGGACCACACCGAGCAAATCTTGATGGGGCACCCAGCGGTCCCAGCCGTGGATCATCATCGCCGCGTCCACGTCGTGGAAAACCCCGCCGCGGATCAACCGGACCTTGCCGCCGCCGCCCTCCTCGGCCGGGGTGCCGATGACGTGGACGCGTCCGTTCGGAAGCTGGTCGCGGACGGCGGCCAGCGCCGCGCCCGCGCCCACCCCGGCCGTCGCGATCACGTTGTGACCACACGCGTGGCCGATGGCGGGCAACGCGTCGTACTCGCACAGGATGGCGATGGTGGGGCCGTCCCCGCTCTCGATGGTCGCGCGGAACGCGGTCTCGACGCCGGCGACCCCACGCTCGACCTTGAAGCCCTGGCCCGTGAGGAACTCGGTGAGCCACCCCGCCGCCTTCACTTCCTGGTAGCCCAGCTCGGGATGGTCGTGGATGCGATGCGACAGCGATTCCAGCTCGTCGCCCAGGCGCTCGACGGCCGCGGCGATCTGGTCTTTCACGGCGCTCATGGGTGGGTCTCCTGACGGCGGAGCGCCTCGACCGGCCGCTCGGCGGAGACCACTATATCCCACCGCCCAAGGGGCAGGGAAGAACCGGCGCCGGCGTCGCTACGCCGAGAGCTTCGGTGGCCGGCCTCGAGCCGCCGTCTTGCGCCCCGCCGAACGGACCGGCTGATCGTTCTCGAACATCGTCTGAAGGATGGCGTACGCGCGCCGGATGTCCGGGCGCGGGCCGTCGACCACGAGCGCCAGCACTCGCTCGGCGTCCCGCGAGGGCACGCTGTTGCGCGACTTTCCGACGTCCGTCAGCAGATAGAGTGGAACGCCGAGAGCGACCGATACCCGGTACAGGCTATCGATGGAGATCGACTTCTCGCCGCGCTCGACCTCGCCGATGAACTTTCCGGACAGGCGCGACCGCTTGCCGAGGACGGTCTGGCTCAGGCGGAGGCGCTTTCGCAGGATGCGCAGGCGCTGACCGAGGAAGGCGCGCACGTGCGGGATCGCACGCTCACTCACCGTGGGCTGCCATTTTTGGCGAAGGGCGGTCATGGCGGGCATCCTCCGTGCGGAACTTGGTCCGCGAGAAGTCGACGACGACACGAAAGATAGGTGAGCGCTGCGCCAAAGTCAACGTTTTGGATGATCGCTCGAGCGTGGCTGGCCGGTCCCCGGGCGTGATATATGGTAGGTGCTCAACGCGCCTGTAGCTCAGTTGGACAGAGCGCCGGACTTCGAATCCGGAGGTCGCAGGTTCGATCCCTGCCAGGCGCACCAACCGCCGTTGAGCTGCCTCGTGCATCGCCAACCTCGATGCGTGCACCGCAACGCAGCGTCGATGATCTCCGAGGCGATTCGCGTAGAATGCCCGAGCGTGTGCACATGCAATTCGTAAGATCGACCCGGCGTGTTGCAGAATGCGGACCAGAAAAGTGTGGCAGCGCCCTTGCACCGACACCAGGGCATGGTTGCCGAAGGATTCTTCTCCGTCGATTCGCTCGTGGGCGTGCATGCGCTTGTCGTCGACGCGGACCAAGAATGCCGTCAGCTGCTGTCCTCGATTCTCCGCTACTGCGGCGGATTGGTGACGACGACCGCGTCGGCGCCCGAGGCACTGAAGGTCATGAGCGTGGCGAAGTGCGACGTGCTGATCGCCGAGGTCGCGTTGCCCGGTGAGAGCGGCGTCGCGTTGATCCGTCGCGTGCGGGCGCTCAAGCCCGAGGACGGCGGCGTCGTCCGCGCGATCGCGCTCAGCGCGGGATCGGCCGATCGCGACGACGCCCTGGCCGCGGGATTCGACGCCCACCTCACCAAGCCGATCGAGCCCTGGGCGATGTGCCGGCTGGTCTCCACGCTGGTCTTCGGAGAACGCCCTGCACGCTGACCGCGCGCCGTCCCTGGCAGTCGCTTTGCTCCCGCGCTGAGTCGTGGGACGCACCGAGCTGCCGACCGACGCCCTGAAAGGTGTCCACGTGCTCCTCGTGGAGGACGACGACGATTCGCGGGCGCTGCTGCAAACGATCCTTCAGTACAGCGGCGCCCTCGTCACCGCGGTCGCCTCGGCGCGCGCCGCCGTGAGCGCGCTGGAGCGGGTCAAGCCCGACTTGGTGCTCACCGATCTCTCGATGCCCGGGGAAGACGGCTACTGGCTCATCGGCCGGATCCGGACGCTGCCCTCGGATCGGGGAGGCAAGATCCCGGCGATCGCCATCACCGCGCACGGCCATCCCCATAGCGTCGACCGCACGCTGGCTGCCGGCTTCCAGGCCCACCTGCGCAAGCCCGTCGATCCCTGGGAGCTGGCCCGCACGATCGCCTCGCTCGGCCTCCGCAAGTTCTAGATCCCGCGGCTTCCCCTCGGAGCACAGTCCCCCTCCGAACTGCTACAATCGGCGGGTTCGGAGCGGGTGACGCTGACGCGCACAATGAGCGCCTGAATCGTCGGGCGCCGGAGGCCCTGCGAAAGCGCCCCGACGCCACGATAGAAGGAGCGCTCATGTTCCAGTCCGTCGACGAGGTCCAGCAGCACTTCCGCGACGCCCGTTACATCGCGGGCCGGCGCATCTGCACGGTCGTCTATCTCGCCGCGCGCATGGGGCGTCCCGTGCTCATCGAGGGGCCGGCCGGCGTGGGCAAGACCGAGCTGGCCAAGACGCTGGCCGAGATCACCGGCCGCCCGCTGATCCGCCTGCAGTGCTACGAGGGCCTCGACGAGGGCAAGGCGCTGTACGAGTGGAAATACGCCAAGCAGTTGCTCTACACGCAGCTGCTGCGCGAGCGGATCGGCGAGCTGATCGCGGACGCGCCGTCGCTGCCCGACGCGGTGTCGCGCATCGCCGGCCAGGAGGACGCGTTCTTCTCCCACCGGTTCCTCTCGCCGCGCCCGCTGCTGGCCGCCATCGAGGCGGAGAATCCCGTCGTCTTGCTGATCGACGAGATCGACAAGGCCGAGCCGGAGTTCGAGGCGTTCCTCCTCGAAGTGCTCTCGGACTTCCAGGTGTCCGTGCCGGAGCTGGGGACGATTCGCGCCCGTCACATTCCGCTGGTCGTGCTCACCTCGAACAACGCGCGTGAGCTGTCGGACGGCCTCAAGCGCCGCTGCCTGCACCTCTTCATCGATTTTCCGGCGCCCGCCGAGGAGCTGGAGATCATCCGCCTGAAGGTCCCCGAGGTCTCCGACCAGCTGGCTCGTGCGGTGGTGGCCGCCGTGCAGAAGATCCGCGCCATGGACCTGCGCAAGCCGCCGTCGGTGTCGGAGTCGCTCGACTGGGCCCGCTCGCTGGTGATCCTCAACGCCCAGACCCTCGATCCCGCGGTCGTGGAAGCCACGCTCACGCTGCTGGTCAAGTACGAAAAAGACCTCGAGCGCGTGCGCGGCGCCCTCGACAAGGTGCTCGCGGACTAGATGGATCAAAGGATCCTCGAGTTCATCGGCGACTTGCGGCGGGCCGAGGTGCGGATCTCGCCGTCGGAGGCGCTCGACGCGCTGACCGCCAGCGCGGAGCTGGGCCTCGACGACCGCGAGACGTTCAAGACCGCGCTGGCCGCCACGCTGGTGAAGGAGGCCCGCGACCGCGAGGCCTTCGACCGGATCTTCAATCTCTACTTCCTCGACCTCCAGGCCCTCGGCGAGGGGCTCAAGAAGGCGCTCGGCCCGGAGGATCCGCGGGTGCAGGGCTTGCTCGATCGGCTCATGGAGGAAGAGGGGCTGGAGCTGGACGAGCTGACCGAGCTGCTCATGCGCGGCGAGGGCGCCGAGATGGAGATGGCCATCCGTTCCGGCAGCCGCAACGTGGGCCTGGAGCGGCTCATGTACTTCCTCCAGGTCGGCTACTTCTCGCGCCGCATCTCCGACAGCTTCGACATGGCGGCGATCGAGCGCGACTTCGAGGAGATCATGCGGCTGCTGGAAGAGCGCGGTCTCGACCCCGGCCAGCTCGCCCGCATCCGGAACTATCTCGAGCTGCGGCTGGAGGCGTTCCGCCGCATGGTGCGCCAGCACGTGGAGCGCGAGCTGGAGCGGCGGGCCTGGCGCCAGGGCGAGAAGCTCACCCGGGAAGTCCTCGCCGACAAGCCGCTGTTCGCGCTCACCGCCGACGAAGTGACGCAGATGAAGACGGTGGTGGCGCGGCTGGCTCGCAAGATCAAGGACGCGCTCGCCCTGCGCCAGCGCCAGGAGCAGCGCGGGCGCATCGACACCCGCCGCACGACGCGCAAGAGCCTCCAGTACGGCGGGGTCCCGATGGAGATCTTTCTCCGCCGGCGTCACCGCGACAAGCCCAAGCTCATCACGGTCTGCGACGTGTCCGACTCCGTGCGCAACGCCTCGCGCTTCATGCTCCAGCTCGTGTGGAGTCTTCAGGAATGCTTCAGCCGGGTGCGGTCGTTCGCGTTCGTCTCCGAGATCGACGAGGTGACGCAGGCGTTCAACACGTACCCGGTGGAGCGCGCAATCGAGTGGGCGCTCAAGGGCGCCAACGTCGACTACCACTGCCGGTCCGACTTCGGCTTCGCGTTCAGCCAGTTCGTGCGGACCGAGCTGGATACGCTCGATCGCAAGACCACGATCCTCGTCCTGGGCGACGCGCGGAACAACTACAACGACGCGCAGGCGTGGGCGCTGCGGATGATGCGGGAGCGGGTAAAGGGGATCATCTGGCTCAATCCCGAGGGGCAGTGGGGCTGGGGCGTCGGCGACAGCGTGATGCCGCTCTACGCGCCCGCCTGCGACATCGTGCGCGAGTGCCGGACGATCGGGCAGATCGGCGAGGTCGTCGATAACCTCGTTCATCACTGGTGGCGGCGCGGGCGGTAATTCTCTCGCGCGGAGCCGCTCGGCCGCCGGCGGGTTGCGTCGTTCTCCACGCGGGGCGCGGTGGGGCGGGCGGCGGCGGGGGCCGCTCGACGATCCGACGGACTGTGACTTCGCTGCGGGGCCCGCTCGCTTCAGTGTTCCCTTTGTGGGCGGACATGACGTACACCACGGATCGCTGAGCGGCCCCCGCCGCCGCCCGCCCCACCGCGGCGACCGTCGGTGGAATTCGGGCCACGGCATGCTTCCCCATCCCGCTCGGCCCTGCGGGACTGCGCTTTTCAGTCGGGCCGCGTGACTCCCGGCGCCCTATGGCGCTGATGGGCTTGGAGTTGCAAGTTCGTGGGATACGGAGAGTGGAATGTTGATGTGGCCTCGACGACTGGTGCTTGTGCTTGCGGTGCCCCTGACGGCGGTGTTCCTGCTCGCTCCCGGTGCGCGCCACCCCGCGGCGCAAACTTCGGAGTGCGTGGTGATCGCGGATTTTGCGAAGAACAGGGTTGGGGAGTTTCCGGAGGATTGGCGGGCGCGGAAGGACGAGGGCAAGGGGGTGTATTCGGTGCGCGAGGAGGGGGCGTAGCGATTTCTCGCGGCGCTCTCTCGGGGGTCGGGGATTCAGGCGGCGAAGGAACGCGAGTGGGACCTCGCGGCGTACCCCATGCTCGTGTGGGAGTGGCGGCCGCGGGAGTTTCCGCGGGGAGCGGACGAGCGGGAGTCGGCGACCAACGACAGCGCGCTCGCGGTGTACATGCTGGTGCCGCATTCGCGGATTCGTGGGCCGAAGGCCGTCAAGTACATCTGGAGCGAGAAGGTCCCCGTGGGGACCCACCTCACGTCCAACGTGGGGCTCACGCAGGTGCGGGTGCTGCGGAGCGGGGCGGCGGGGAAGGGCGAGTGGGCGGAAGAGCGCGTGAACGTGCTCGCGGACTACAAGAAGCTCTTCAAGGAGTCGGAGACGCCGAAGCCCGCGGGCATCGCGGTGCTCACGGACTCCGACGACACCAAGTCCAGCGCCGCCGGCGACTACGCCAACTTCCGCGCCTGTCGATCGTGACTCACGTCTTCGAGGACGGGTCCAGGGCAAGCTCGTAGAGGAGGGCGGCCCGCTGGATGAGGCTGGCCACGACCTCGCCGTAGAAGTGGGTCATGCCGCTCACGCCCGTGTGTTTGAGCGCGAACGAGCCGCGACCGTCGAGGCCGACGTAGTCGCGGATGAAGTTGCGGTCGATGAGCGGCTTGACCCACGGATACGTTTCCTCGGTCAACTCGATGACGGTGGCGCCGCGCACTTTGCCGTCGGGGCCGAGGCCCACCGCGACGCGAACGGGGCCGTGAATCGTGTACTCGGTGAGGAACAGCACGGCGCCGACGAGGCGGCCCTGGTCGTCGCGGCCGAGGTAGAAGCGATAGAAGCTCTCGTCCGGGCTGGAGCCCGATCGCTGGGCCACGGCCCGGCGTTGCTCGGGTGTGAGCTTGACCTCGCGCACGAAGAAGCGCCGCGCGCCGCCCAGGAGCCCCACCACCGCGTCGCGGTCCGACACCAGCACGACCGGCGGGGTGACGTGGGCCAGAGCCGCGCTGGCCATCACACAGGCGAGCACGAGCGCGCCACACAGATTCCGCGTCGTGGATTTCATGCCGTCGCCTCCCGCTTGAGCCAGAGCTCGTACAGCGACACGAACGTGATCAGCACGTAGCCGAGCGCGAAGAGCGTCCCGCCGACGATGACGAGCACGCCGAACGACGGCGCGACGAAGCGCGTGAGCCACATGCCGCCGATGTCCACCAGCGTGCCCGCGAACGGCAGCGCGATCAGCAGCATCTTCGTCTTCTCGCCGATCGACGAGAACAGGAAGATGAGTCCGAGCAGCCCGGCGATCAGGGTCTGACCGAACAGGTGCGTGTGACTGGTCTGGATCAGCAGGGGCGTCCGGATCCACACGCGCGCGGTGTTACTGATGTCTCCGAGCGAGATTTCCTTTTCCGCGCTCGACTGTCCATGGCCCATGTGCGTCATCGGCATCTCGGGGGCCAGGCTCGACTGGACGTCGGCCGGCGTGAGGCCGATGGCGGTGGCCGCCTGGGCGAAGGCGGCCACCGCCCCGCATCCGATGCCGATCAGGAAGAGCGTGCAGAAGAGCTTGCCGCTCGGCGGCAGGCCGGACAGATGAATGCCGTACATCGTCGTCCTCCCCTCGGCTAGTAGTTCACGACGAACTGGATGGTGAACTGATGGGCCGTCCGGTCCGCCTGTTGAACGAAGATATTGGGTGTGACGTCGGAGAACACGTGCTTGTTCGACGTGGTCAGCCGATACTCGAAGCGCACGTCCACCCAGTCGAGCGGATGGCGGGTGCGGGCGTAGGCCAGGCCCACGGGACGGAGGTCGGGGACCAGGCGCGAGAGGTGCAGGATCGGCGTGACCGTCCACGACTGGAGGACCTGCTCGACGCCGGTGCGGGCGCCGTCGTAGTCGTTGAAGTAGCCGTAGCGGAACGACAGCCCCAGCCAGTCGGTCACGTCGTAGTGGGCGAGCGCGTAGAGACCCAGCCACCGCACGTCGCGATTGAAGACCGCGGGAGCCGGGTAGGGCACGCCGACCCGACGAAACGAGACGTCGCTCTCGCCGCCGTAGACGAGCTCCGCGGCCAGGAGCAGACGGGCCATGGGCGACCACGTCACGTCGGCGTCCACGATCCAGCGGGCGTTGTGATTCTGGTTGTCCTGCTCGGGTCCCCACCATCCGCCGATCCCGAAATTCAGGAGCTGGTTGCCGTGGAGCGGGGTGAACCCGATGCGGGCGCCGAAACTCTTGTCGCGGTTGTTGTCCTCGAACGGAGCTTCGACCGTCTCGTTCTCCCAGCGGTTGACGACCCAGCCGATCACGTCGAGCCACGGCGCGAACTGATAGGCGGCGGTCACGCCGGTCATGCTCTGGGGCCGGCCGAAGCGCTGCAGCTCGGACGTGGTGGCGGTGAGATTGAGCGCGGCGTCGTGCCGCTCGTAGCCGAACGGCGTGTCGAAGCGGCCGAAGGACACGGCCAGCCCGTTGCCGAGCGGCGCCACCGCGGTGACGTTGAACCGGTGGAGGCTGATCTCGGTCTCGATCGCCTCGGCCCCGAAGCGCTCGATGCACTCCCCTCCGGGCGACGGGCAGCCGAACGTGGGCCCGCCGTGCGCGTGACGATGACTGTGGCGCTCGATCTCGATGCTCGCTCCGGCCGACAGCCAGGGGGCGAAGGTCTTGTAGGCGCCGACCGTGAACGAGTCGAAGCGGAAATCGGTCCGGCCGGGCTCCGACGTCACCGGGATGCCGCCGGCAAACTCGGGGACCATCTGGATCCGGTTGTTGTAGTTGAACGACCCCACGAAGAATCCGGACAACCGCAGCGTCCCGATCTCCGGCTTCGGCAGCCCGATCACCTCGAGCGGATGGCTCCGCTCGAGCAGGACCTCGCGCTCGCCGGGCCGCGGCGGCAGTTGCACCGCCGGCGCGGGCGGTGGAGCCGGCGCCTGGGCTGAGGGCGGAACGCTCGGGGGTGCCGGCGCCCGCTGGCTTTGCTCCAGCCGATTCAGCCGCTCCTGCAGCTTCTGGATCTCCTGACGCAACGCCTCGACTTCCGACGAAGCGGTTTGGCCCAGGGCGGAAGAGACCCACCAGGGACCGATGAGCAGCAGCACGATCGCGCACGCGCTCAGTCGACAGTGCATCGTCGCCTCCCACACGCATTTGTAGAGCGGGGGCTCGTCCCCCACCCGGGTTCGTGAGCAGGCACATTCCGCCTGGCCGCCGGCGTTCGCGGGACGTGGAGACACCACGCCCGTAGGCGGCGGTCAGATCGGAAACGACGCGGAGGTCAGACGGCGGGGGAGGGCGGTGCGCGGGGACCGTGGACGGACGGCGTCGGCCGCGCGAAGACGTCGGGCGCGGTCGGCGCGATCGCCAGCTCGAGGCCGGCGACGGGCACGAGGCTGATCGGGGCCACCGTGGTTCCCGCCGATCGCTCGGCGGTGGCGCTCGGCGCGCACTCGTTCTGCTTCTCGGCGTCGTGCTCGAAGAAGTGGTGAACGGTGTGCGGCGCCTGCCACACCAGGACGGCGGCGTACACGGCGGCCGCGAGCAGCGGGAGCAGAGGGCGACGCCTCGACGACATCGGTGGCAGGATTATAACTCCTGCCCGCCTGTGCTAGCCTCGGCCCGATGCTGGTTGGCGCTTTCGCGGTCGCTCACACGCCGCAGCTCCTCGCGCGTCCCGACACCGAGGACCGCGACCTCGTGCTGCGCGTCCATGCGGCGTTCGCGCGGGTGAAGCGCCGTCTCGCCGAGTTGCGGCCCGACGCGATCGCGATGATCGCGGGCGATCACATCGAGGCCTTCTTCCTGAGCGGCGTCCCGGCCTTCGCGGTGTACGCGGGCACCGAGTGCGCGGGAACGTTCGGCCACTACCGCTACCGCTTCCCGATCCACGAGCCGCTGGCGCGCGGAATCCTGGAGCAGGGGATCGAGCGTGGCTTCGACCTCTTCTACACGCAGGACGCTCCGCTCGACTACGCGTTCTACGTTCCATTGCACTTCACGATGTCCTCGCCCGCCGTGCCCCTCGTCCCGCTGCACGTCAACGTCTACCTGCCGCCCCAGCCGACCCCGCGCCGCTGCCACGACTGGGGAACGGCGCTCGGCGAGATCCTGCGCGCCCGTCCCGAGCGCATCGTGCTGATGGCCTCGGGCGGGATGTCGCACTACCCCGGCACCGACCGCTACGCGTCGCCCGATCTCGAGTGGGACCGGCGGACGCTGGAGCTTCTCACCGAGGGCCGCGGACGCGAGCTGGCCGCCGTCACCGGCGAGGAGCTGGACAAGGCCGGCAACGTCGAGCTGCGCACGTGGATCACCCTGCTCGGCGCCGTCGGCCCCGCGCGGGCCGAGGTCTACTGCTACGAACCGTCCTGGCACCACGGCAACGCGATCGCGGAGTGGCCCCTATGAACGACCTCCACTACCGCTTCCCCCCCGCCAGCGCCTACCGCCTCAACCGCTGCCTCTTCGCCATGAAATCCGACCCCGAGTTTCTCTCTCGCTACCTGGCCGACCCGAAGACCGCCGCCGCCGAGATGAAGCTGAGCGAAGACGAATCGCGCGACCTCCTCGCCGCCAACCGCGACGCCATGGTCGCCCGCGGCGCCCACCCCTACCTAGTCTTCATGGCCTCCCTCCGCGTCCGCATGGAACGCGAGCCGTCCCAGTTCGAGTACTTCTAACAATGGAGTTGAACGGCGGCGCCTCGCCGGCCGGTCCAGCGGCGTGTTAGGTGCACCGTATGCACTCCTCGTACAGACAATCTAGAACGCGTTCGAGTTTTGAGAAGTCGTAGGATCGGTCCCAATGCCGCAGATCCAGAAACCGCTTGGTGTGCGTCTCCTTAAGCTCTAGCGCTCCCTGATAGCGGTCGTGAGTCTTGTCGTAGGAGAGCCATCTGACAGTTGGCTCGTTCGGCCCCGCCAGATCGAGATAGCACTCGATCGCCGCAGCTCGTTGATTGATGTCTTCCCATGTTGTCCCGGCTGGGCCGATACACCGGAATTGGCTGAACTGAGGCAACGCCGGCAGTTGCAGGGCGCGAACGGATGTCGGCAGCGACAACTGCCGGACTCGAGTGCAGTCTGTGGTTCCAACAGCATCGTTGTCGAAGATCGCGACCGTCTTGTTCTGCAAGCGAATCGCGGCTAAGCCCTGACAGAATCTATAAAGCCCTCCGGAGCCGGAGAAAGGATATGCATCCACATCAACAAAGCGGAAGAAATCGACGATGTCAGGACGAAGTATTTCTATCGCCTTGCGCAGGATCGCTGTGTCGGAAGTCCCTTCGGTAATCAGAAGGAACTGATCTCGATCGTCGAGGCCCTCGTACACGGCGTCCGCATCGACCCAGCCGCCGTCAACCACATCGGCGTGACGCCATGTGAGTCGTCGTTTCAGATTTGTCGGGTTCTCCAGAAGCAGCCGAAGCACGATGTAAGGATGCAGGTTCTCGAAAAAATAGCCCGCGTCCCTCGTCTGCCACTGCGACAAGTTATGCTTCTTGTTGAACTCGGCCAAGCGGAAAATCTCAGGGACATATTCACCGAAGTCGAAGTACTCAGGAGGTTCCTCCGCGATGGGCACGCGATCCAGATCAACGCTGCTCACGACGTCAGCAAAGAACTGAAATGGGGGCGGCGGATCAGAGTGAGAGGCCATGGTCGCGACCAACTCGTCATACATTCGATGGACGTTCTCAAGAGAATAACCCAGAAGCTCAAGACGTCTTTTTACACTTCCTAAGTCGCGTACGAAGGCCTCTCTTG
>DATHGT010000165.1:0-19878 GCA_035317605.1 Candidatus Acidiferrum sp.
CTCGGTGACCGACGGCACCAAGGTCAAGATCCATCGCATCGTGGCCGCCACCGATTGCGGGTACGCGGTCAACCCCGCGCAGATCGAGCGCCAGGTCTCCGGGTCGTTCGTCTACGGACTGTCGGCGCTGTTCATGGAGGAGTGCACGGTCAAGGACGGCCGCATCGAGCAGACGAACTTCCACAACTACGACTCGATGCGGATCGCCCAGATGCCGAAGGTCGAATCGATCATCATGCCGTCGGGCGGGTTCTGGGGCGGCGTCGGCGAGCCGACGATCTGCGTGGCCGCGCCGGCGGTGTTGAACGCCATGGCCGCCGCCACCGGCAAGCGCATTCGCACGTTCCCGCTGAAGAACCACGGCATCACGCTGGTATAAACACATGTTGAAGGCGACGGCGGCGGTGATCGGGCTCGCCTCGATCGCCGTCGCCGTGGCCGCGGCAGCCGAGCCGCCGGCCGGTGCGGTGTCGTGTTCGGGATGTCATCCTTCCTCCGCGCGTGTCACGTCTCCAGTCGTGCGGCTCAACGGGCTCGACCGGGCGGCGATCGTCAAGGCCATGCAGGACTTTCGCTCGGGTCAGCGCACCGGCACCGTCATGGATCGAATCGCCAAGGGTTTCACGGACGAGGAAATCCAGGCCATCGCGGCCTGGTACGCGGCGCAGCGGTGACGACGAGCCGACGTGAGTTCCTGAAGCTCGGTGTCGCGGCGACCGCCGCGGTGCTTCCCCTCCCCGCGTTCGCTCAAGGCGCCGCGTCGCGCGTGGTCGTCGTGGGGGGCGGGTTCGCCGGCGCCAGCTGCGCGCGAGCGTTGCGGCACACCGACGGGCGCATCGCGGTGACGCTGGTCGAGCCCAACGCCACCTTCACCGCCTGCCCGTTCAGCAACGCGGTCATCGGCGGATTGCGCGAGCTGTCCGCCCAGCAGTTCACGTACGAGCGGGTCGCCGCCGACGGCATCACGGTGACGCGGGCGACCGCCACCGCCGTCGACGCGGCCACGCGCTCGGTCACGCTCGACAACGGCACGCGCCTTCCGTACGACCGGCTGGTGCTGGCGCCCGGCATCGACCTCCGCTGGGGCGCGCTGCCCGGCTACGACGAGGCGGCCGCCGCGCAGATGCCCCACGCCTGGAAAGCGGGCGAGCAAACGCTGCTGTTACGGCGCCAGCTCGAAGCAATGGACGATGGCGGCCTCGTGGTCATCGCGGCGCCGGCCAATCCGTTCCGCTGCCCGCCCGGTCCCTACGAGCGCGCGAGCCTGATCGCGCACTATCTGAAGACGAAGAAGCCGAAGTCCAAGCTGATCGTGCTCGACGCCAAGGACGCGTTCTCCAAGCAGCGGCTGTTCCAGAGTGCGTGGAGCGAGCTGTATCCCGGGCTGCTCGAATGGGTGCCGCTGTCCAAGGGCGGCAAGGTCATCTCGGTGGACCCGGCGACCCGCACGCTGGTGACCGACTTCGGCCGCCACCAGGCGAAGGTGGCCAACGTCATCCCGCCCCAGAAGGCCGGCCACATCGCCGAGGTCGCGGGCGTGGCCGATCGCACGGGATGGTGCCCCATCGATCCGGTGACGTTCGAGTCCAAGCTGCAGGCCGGCATTCACGTCATCGGCGATGCCGCCATCGCGGGCGCGATGCCGAAGTCGGCGTTCGCCGCGAACTCGCAGGCCAAGACGTGCGCCGCCGCCGTCGCCGCGCTGCTCGCCGGCGCGGCCCCGGCGTCGCCGAAGCTGATCAACACCTGCTATAGCTTGGTCGCGCCCGACTACGGCATCTCGGTGGCCGGTGTGTACCAGCCGTCGGGCGGCCAGCTCGCCGACGTTCCCGGCTCGGGCGGCGTCAGCCCCGCCGAGGCGCCGCGCGGGGCGCGCGCGGCCGAGGCCGTGCTGGCCGAGGCGTGGTTCCGCACCATCACGGCCGAGGTGTTCGGGTGAGGTTCGTGGCCGCGATCGTCGCGGCCTCCTGCACGGTCGGCCTCGCCCACGCTCAGGACTCGCTGCCGCAGTCGCTCACCGGAGCCAAGGGCGATCCGGCGCGCGGCCGGGCGATCGTCACCAACCGCCAGGTCGGGCTGTGCCTGCTCTGCCACACCGGACCGTTCCCCGAGGAACGCTTCCAGGGCAATCTCGCGCCCGATCTCAAGGGCGCCGGCGCCCGGTGGACCGAGGGCCAGCTCCGGCTCAGGATCGTCGATTCGAGCCGGATCAACCCCACGTCGATCATGCCGGCGTATCATCGAACCGAGGGGTTGACGCGGGTCGCGCCGGCGCTCCGCGGCAAGTCCATCCTGAGCCCGGAGCAGATCGAGGACGTGGTGGCGTTTCTGGTGACGCTGACATGACTGCGTGAGTGACATGAACCGACGCGAGTTCCTGCGAGCGACGGGGGGCTTCGCCGCCGGCATCGGCGCGCTGATCGCCGTCGAGCCCGCGAGCGCGACCCCGGCGGCGATGCAGGACGCCATCCGCCAAGTCGTCGGCTCGGCGCGCGTCAGCGCGGGACGGGTGAAGCTCGACCTGCCGCCACTGTCCGAGAACGGCAACGCGGTTCCGCTGACCGTGAGCGTCGAGAGCGCGATGACTCAGGCCGACCACGTCAAGGCCATCCACGTCTTCAACGAGAAGAACCCGCAGCCCGACGTGGTGAGCTTCCACCTCGGGCCGCGCGCGGGCCGGGCCACCGTGTCCACCCGCATTCGCCTGGCCGACACCCAGACCGTGGTCGCCATCGCCGAGCTGAGCGACGGCTCGTTCTGGTCGGCCCGCGCCGCCGTGGTGGTGACGCTGGCCGCTTGCCTGGAGGACGCCTAGTGGCCTCCGCGTTGATCAACGTGCCGGAGCGGGCCAAGCGTGGCGAGGTCGTCGAGATCAAGACGCTGGTCTCCCACGTGATGGAAACGGGGTATCGCCGGACCCAGCTCGGCGCCCCCATCCCGCGCGACATCGTCCGGCGCTTCGTGTGCACCTACAACGGCACCGAGGTGTTCCGCGCCGAGCTGCATCCGGCCATCGCCGCGAACCCGTTCATCGCGTTCTCCACCGTCGCCGTCGAGAGCGGCACGCTCACGTTTCAGTGGACCGGCGACAACGGCTTCTCGGTGACGGAGTCCGCGCGAATCACCGTCGAATAGTGCGTCGCTCCTGGCCCGCCGCGCTCGTGCTCGCGCTCGCGGCGTCGGCATTCGCGGGTGAGATCCCTCAGGCGGAGCGTCGGTCCGGCTACGACTTCATGAGCCGCCAGACCCGCGCGATGCAGGACGACGACCCCACGAACCCGGGCATGCTGTGGGTGCTCGAGGGCGAGACGCTGTGGAAGCAGAAGCCCGCCGCCGGCCGCGCCTGCGCCGACTGTCACGGCGACGCGCGCACGAGCATGAAGGGCGTGGCCGCGCGCCATCCGTCGTTCGACCGCGCGAAGAAGCGCCCGGTCTCGCTCGAGCAGCGCATCAACGCGTGCCGCGTCGGCCGACAGCAGGCGGCCTCGATGCCGCACGAAAGCCGAGAGCTGCTCGCGCTGACCGCCTACGTCGCGCGCCAATCCCGCGGGCTGCCCATCGAGACCGCGGTCGACGAGCCCGTGAGGCCGTTCCTCGACGCCGGTCGCGCCATCTGGGAGCGACGCCAGGGCCAGCTCAACCTCTCGTGCAGCCAGTGCCACGACGATCTCTGGGGAAAACAGCTCGCCGGCAACGTGATCCCCCAGGCCCACCCGACCGGCTACCCACTATATCGCCTGGAATGGCAGAGTCTCGGCTCGCTCGAGCGCCGGCTCCGCAACTGTCTCGTCGGCATGCGCGCCGAGCCCTATCCCTACGGCGCCCCCGAGATGGTCGACCTGTCGCTGTTCCTGATGTGGCGCGCCCGCGGCATGACGCTGGAGTCCCCCGCGGTCAGGCCGTAGCTGCGCGCGGCGGTATCAGAGTGGTCGGGCGACGACGGTGATTCCGCCTTCCGCCGAGAAGTCGAGTCGCAGCACGGAACCGTGCGTGTCGGCCGATTCGATCGTCGGGGCGCCCGCGTAGTGGGCGGACACGCGGCCCTGCGTGACGTCGGTGCGGGAGTGGTGATGGCCGAGGGCGAAATAATCCCAGGCCGCGTCGCGGATCTCTTCGGCGAAGATCGGTGACGAGCGGTCCGGACGCTGGCGCTCGTCGTAGAAGAATCCGTGGCCCATCGCGATGCACCAGCGCCTATCGTCGCGACTCGGAATGCCGGCGAGCGGCGAGAAGCCGGGCTCGTGCTCTTCCATGGCGCGTCCCCACACGATCGCATCGAGCTCCGGCAATTCGATGCTCTCGCCCTCCAGCCGGCGGATCACGCGGACGTGGTCGGCCCCGGCCGTGAAGTCGTGACGGTCGTAGATGGCGCTGGTGCGCAGGCAATCGTGGTTGCCGGGCAGGATGACCACGGGGTTGCGCAGGCGATCGAGCTCGGACCGGACGAACTCCACGGTCTCGTCGGGTACCCGGTTGTGATCGAAGAGATCGCCCGCGATCAGCAGCAGATCGACACGCTCGCTCAGCGCGCAATCGACGATGCGCCGGAAGACTCCCCGCTCGCGCTCACGGTGCGCGGCTTGCGCCGCCGCGTTACCGTACGCGTCGCTGTCGAGGTGAACGTCGGCGGTGTGAAGTACCCGAAGGGATCGGCGGGACGGGACCATGGCGTGCAGCATGCCACAGGTCGGCTTCGTCAGCGCGGATTGACAGGCCTCGGCCCCGCCGCATAATGCGGCCCATGAGCGCACCAGCGACCCCGGCAGAGTGGCTCGAGGTGTTCCAGACGGCCGTGCGCGGCCGCGATTTCGCGGGCGGCCGCACGTTGTTCGCCGACGACGCGGTGGCCTTCGGCACGTGGGCGCGCGCGGTGGCCGGACTCAGCAACATCGAGCGCGAGCAGTGGCAGAACGTCTGGCCGCGCATCCGCGGCTTCCACTTCGACGCCGACACGCTCGTCCGCGCGTCGGGGGATCACGCGTGGATCGCCGGCAGCTGGTCGACCGAGGTCACGGGACCCGACGGCCGACCGCTCGAGCGCCCGGGCCGCGGGACGTTCGTCCTCGAGCGTCGCGACGGACACTGGCTCGCCGTCCACAGCCACTTCTCGCTCCTGCCCTCGCAGTCCGAATCGGCGCACGGACGGGTGCCGACAGACAACGCACGCTGATCGTCCCGGTCGCACGCGCGCGGCCATGGTAGGGTTTAACGGTTCGTGGGATGTTGAGACAGTGGGCGCCCTTCGAAGAGGTGGCGAAAGCCTTCGCCGGGGGAGACGTCTGTCTACGCGTGGCCGGCCTGGTGCCCGCGGCCCGCGCGCTCGCGATCGCCGAGCTGCGAGAGACCCACCCGCGGTGCGCACTCGTCATCGTCAAGGGACTGGCCGACGCCCATCGCTGGGCCCAGGATCTGCGCTTCTTCGGCGCCCCCGTCGCCGAGTTTCCCGAGCAGGAACCGCGGCTCTGGCGCGGCGGACACCACCGCGAAGCTGACGCCGAGCGCGCGGTCATCTGCCGGCGGCTGCTCGCGGGTGAGCCGCTGCTCGTGGTGGCGACGCCCGGGGCGCTCGACGTGCCGCTACCCCCGCCCGCCGCGTTCACCGACGCGACGCTCCGCCTGACCGCCGGCGATTCGCTCGATCGCGAGCTTCTGATCGAGGCCTTCGAGAAGAGCGGCTACGAGCGCGTGGACACGGTGGTCGAGGTCGGCCAGTGGAGCGCGCGCGGCGGGATCGTCGACGTCTTCTCGCCGACCCACGCCGCGCCGGCGCGGCTCGAGTTCTTCGGCGACGACATCGAGTCGATCCGCCTGTTCGATCCCACCACCCAACGTTCTCAGCAGGAGATCGACGAGCTGCTCGTGCTGCCGCTCCCGACGGGATCCGAAGAGCCGCGCTCGCTGCTCGACTACCTGCCCGCTTCGGCCGCCGCGATCCTGGATGCCCCCGATCTCCTGGACGCGGACGTCGAGGAGTCGCCGGGCCGGCGCCCGCTGCGCGAGCGGCTGGGCGACCGCCAGCGCGTCGAGCTGGACGTGATCGGCGAGGCGGCGGCGCCGTCGCCGGGAGCGCGCGAATTCGCGCTCGACACACGCGCCGTCGATCCCTTCACCGGCCGCTTCACCGATCTGGCCCAGGCGCTGGAGGAGTGGCGACGCGAGGGCTTCCGCGTCCGGCTCGTCGCCCCCGACGAGCGCCAGGCCGAGCACCTGCGCCAGATCCTGAGAGAGCACGCCGTCGAAACGTCGCTCGCGGGCGGTCTCGACGATGCCGTGGATCTCGGCATCGTCACCGGCGAGTGCTCGAGCGGCCTCTCGATCCCAGCCCTCGGCTTCATCCTGCTCACCGAGGGCGAGATCTTTGGCGCCCGCCGCCGGACGCTCCGGCGTCCCAAGTACGAGCGTGGCTCGCCGATCACCGCGTTCACCGACCTCGCGGTCGGCGACCTGGTGGTCCACGAGGACCACGGGATCGGCCGCTATCTCGGGTTGCGCACGATGAACATCGGCGAGCGCGACGGCGATTTCCTGCTGCTCGAGTACGCCGAGAACAACCAGCTCTATCTCCCGGTGGACCGTCTCGACCTGATCTCGAAATATCTCGGCGGCGACTCGGGAGCGGCCCGGCTCGATCGCCTGGGGGGCGCGTCGTGGCAGCGCGTGAAGGAGTCGGTGCGCGCCGCGCTACGCGAGATGGCCGAGGAGCTGCTCACGCTCTACGCGCGGCGCTCGGTGGCGGAAGGCACCGCGTTCGCGGCCGACGCGCCGTGGCAGCGTGAGTTCGAGGCTTCGTTCCGCTTCGAGGAGACGCCCGACCAGCTCAAGGCCATCGAGGACACCAAGCGCGACATGGAGGCCGAGCGGCCGATGGACCGGCTCGTGGCCGGCGACGTGGGCTACGGCAAGACCGAGGTCGCCCTGCGCGCGGCCTTCAAGGCCGTGGCCGACGGCGCCCAGGTGGCGGTGCTGGTGCCGACCACCGTGCTCGCCCAGCAGCACTGGTCGACCTTCACCGACCGCTTCGCCGCGTTCCCCGCCAAGGTCGAATTGCTCTCGCGCTTCCGGTCGGCCGCCGAGCTGAAGGCGGTGATCGCGGGGCTCTCTGCCGGCACCGTCGACGTGGTCATCGGGACTCATCGACTGCTCTCCAAGGACGTCGCGTTCAAGAACCTCGGCCTGCTGGTGGTCGACGAGGAGCACCGCTTCGGCGTGGCCCACAAGGAGAGGATCAAGGCGCTCAGGGCCGGCGTGGACGTGCTGGCCATGACGGCGACGCCGATCCCCCGGACGCTCTACATGTCGCTGTCCGGCGTGCGCGACATGTCGGTGATCGAGACCGCGCCGCTCGAGCGGCTGCCCGTGGAGACAATGGTCCGGCGCTTCAACCGCAAGGTCATCAAGGAGGCGATCGAGCGCGAGCTGGAGCGCGGCGGTCAGGTGTTCTTCGTCCACAACCGCGTGCAGTCGCTGCCCTCGATGGCGCGCTTCCTCCAGGAGCTGGTGCCCCAGGCGCGGATCGTGCTCGGCCACGGCCAGATGAAGGAGCGCGAGCTGGAGGCCGCCATGGTGAAGTTCGTGAGCGGCCAGGCCGACATCCTGCTCTCGACCGCGATCGTGGAGTCCGGCCTCGACATCCCCGCCTCCAACACCATCGTCATCAACCGCGCCGACCGGTTCGGCCTGGCCCAGCTCTACCAGCTTCGCGGGCGGGTCGGGCGCGAGCGGCAGCAGGCGTACGCGTACCTGCTCGTCCCCGCCGATGGGCGCGTCGACGAGCAGGCGCAGCGCCGGCTCCGCGTGCTCCAGGAGCTGACCGAGCTGGGCTCGGGCTTCAAGCTCGCGCTCCGCGACCTCGAAATTCGCGGCGCCGGCAACCTGCTCGGCGCCGAGCAGCACGGCCACATCGCCGCCATCGGTTTCGATCTTTATTCGAAACTCCTCGCCGAGGCCGTGCGAGAATTGCAGGGCGAATCGACGGTGGCCACCGTCGAGCCCAAGATCAGCATGAACGCCGAAGGCTTCTTGCCCGACGACTACGTCCCCGAGGTGAACCAGCGCCTGGCGCTCTACAAGCGCCTGGCCTCCGCCCGCACCGACGAGGCCGTCGCCGAGCTGCGCGACGAGCTGCTCGATCGCTTCGGTCCGCTGCCCATCCCCGCCGACCAGCTGATCGACACGATCAGGATCCGGGTGGCCGCGCGCGACCTCGGCGTGGAGCGCGTGGAGGTGGGCGACGGCACCGCGCTGCTCACCTTCGCTCCGTCCACCTCGCTCGATTCGCAGCGCCTGGTGACCACCATCCAGAAGAGCCGCGGCCGGCTCAAGCTCAAGCGCGAGTTCACGCTGGAGGCGGCCATCGATCGCGGGCCGTTCCCGGTCGTCCGCGATGCGGTCCTGCGGCTGCTCGCGGAGCTGCCGCGGTGAAGACGCGCGGCGGTCTCCTCGGCGCGCTGCTGCTCGCGTCGCTGCTGGCCGGCTGCGCGGCCCAGAGCTGGGTGCCCGGCTGGGTCCCCCTCGTCGGCAAGAAGAAGGAAACGGCGCCGCCGACGCGCACGGTGACGCCGGGCGCGGAGATGATGCCGGCTCCCGTCGTCGGCCAGGAGGTCACCAAGCCCGCGCCTGCCGAGACCGACGAGAGCGTCGCCGACCGGATCGTGGCGGTGGTCAACAACGACGCGATCACGCTGGCCGAGCTTCAAGAAAGTGTCCTGATGTTCCGCCAGGAGAACCGGCAGAACCTCCAGGTCAGCGACGAGGAGCTGAGCCGGCAATTCCTCAGCCGGCTCATCGACAGCCGCCTCCAGCTCCAGGAGGCGGAACGCGACAAGATCACGGTCGACGAGGTCGAGCTGAACGAGGAGATCACCGAGCGGATGAAGCGGTTCGGCTCCAAGACGCTCGACGAGTTCGAGACGCTGATCAAAGGCCAGGGGCTCACCGTCGAGGCCGTGCGCAAGCGGCTGCGCGATTCGATCCGCGTGTCCAAGGTGATCCGGCGGCGGGTCGCCCTCCGGGTGTCGGTGACCGACACCGAGATCTCCCAGTACATCGAGGAGAACCGCGGCAAGCTCGAGACCGGTCTCTCCTATCACGCGCGCCACATCCTCCTCGTGCCCGACAGCGAGACCGACGCGGGCTGGGAGGGCGCGCGCATCCGCGCCGAGATGATTCGCAGCCAGGTCGGAGACGGTGCGGACTTCGGGGAGCTGGCCAAGCAGACCTCCCGGGACGCCAGCGCCAAGGAAGGCGGCGACCTCGGCTCGCTGCGCCGGGGCGAGCTGTCCCAGGAGATCGAGGACCAGATCCTCGCCCTTCGTTCCGGCGAAGTGTCACGTCCCTATCGATCGTCGCTCGGCTATCACGTCTTCCGGTTGGAATCGAAGGAGACGCTGGATGGCGAGACCATCCAGCGCGTGCGCCAGCAGGTCCGAGAGATCCTGTACCGCCAGAAGTACGACGCCCGCATGGAGGCGTGGCTCAAGGAGATCAAGCAGCGCGCGATCATCGAGGTCCGCATGTGAACAAAATCGTTGACAATCCAGCCTCGGAATGGGAGGATGAGGTCCGTAACAAGTTCCAGCCCGCGTAAAAAATCCACGAAGCGAGTCGATAACGATCCTCAACACCATGCGGCGATCAGCGCCGCCCCCGGAGCCGTGTCAATGACTGCCCGCCGTGACCGAAGCCAACCCAACAACGCCCCCACCACCGAAACCGCCCCCCAGAGCTCGCAGGGAGCCGGGATGAACCTCTCCGCGCTGAAGGAGAAGAACATCCCCGACCTCAATGCGATCGCCCGCGAGATGAACGTGCAGGCGACGGGAGGACTGCGCAAGCAGGAGCTGATCTTCAAGATCCTGCAGTCTCAGGCCGAGAAGGACGGGCTCATCTACGCTGAGGGCGTGCTGGAAGTGCTCCCCGACGGCTTCGGGTTCCTCCGGGCCCCCGACTACAACTACCTGCCGGGACCGGACGACATCTACGTGTCGCCCTCCCAGATCCGGCGGTTCGACCTGCGCACCGGCGACACGATCTCGGGCCAGGTCCGTCCGCCCAAGGATTCCGAGCGCTACTTCGCGCTGCTCAAGGTCGAGGCCATCAACTTCGAGACCCCCGAGCAGGCGCGCGACAAGATCTTCTTCGACAACCTCACCCCGCTCTACCCGATGGAGCGGCTGCGCCTCGAGCACGAGTCCGAGAACCTGACGACCAGGGTCATGGACCTGCTCACGCCGATCGGCAAGGGGCAGCGCGGTCTCATCGTGGCCGCCCCGCGCACCGGCAAGACCATGATGCTGCAATCGATCGCCCACGCCATCGCCGCCAATCACCCGGAGGTCTATCTCATCGTGCTGCTCATCGACGAGCGGCCGGAAGAGGTGACCGACATGCAGCGGACGGTCAAGGGCGAGGTCATCTCCTCAACCTTCGACGAGCCGCCGCAGCGCCACATCCAGGTGGCCGACATGGTGATCGAGAAGGCCAAGCGGCTGGTCGAGCACAAGCGCGACGTGGTGATCCTGCTCGACTCCCTCACCCGCTTCGCCCGCGCCCACAACGCGATCATCCCGTCGTCGGGCAAGGTGCTGTCGGGCGGTCTCGACGCCAACGCGCTCCAGCGCCCGCGGCGGTTCTTCGCGGCCGCCCGCAACATCGAGGAAGGCGGCTCGCTCACCATCATGGCGACGGCCATCGTCGACACCGGCAGCCGCATGGACGACGTGATCTTCGAGGAGTTCAAGGGCACCGGCAACATGGAAGTCCATCTCGACCGGCGCCTCATGGACAAGCGCATCTTCCCGACCATGAATATCGAGCAGTCCGGCACCCGCAAGGAAGAGCTGCTGCTGGAAAAGGACGAGCTGCAGAAGGTCTGGCTCCTCCGCAAGGCGCTGTCTCAGCTCAACCCGGTCGAAGCGATGGAGCTGCTGCTCGACAAGCTCAAGCTCACCAAGACCAACAAGGAGTTCCTCGCCTCCATGCACGCGATGGGCTAGGAGATCACGCGATGGCGGACTACATCCCCAGCCCCAGGCAGTGGGTGCGCGATCAGGTTGAGCTCTACGAGCGCAGCGGTGGAAAGGAAGGCACCACGCTCCGCGACACCGGGCTCCCGGTGATCGTCGTGACGCACACCGGCAACAAGACCGGCGCGGTCCGCAAGACTCCGCTGATGCGCGTGCAGGACGGCGCCAACTACGTCCTCGTCGGCTCGATGGGTGGAGCACCGACGAATCCGGTCTGGGTGTACAACCTGCGCACGAACCCCGCCGTGGAGATCCGCGACCACACCGCGGTCCAGCCGATGCGCGTGCGCGAGGTCAGCGACGAGGGCGAGCGGGCGCGGCTGTGGAAGCTCGCGGTCGCGGCGTTTCCGCCGTACGAGGAGTACCAGGCAAAGACCAACCGCAAGATCCCCGTCTTCGTCGCGGAGCCTTCCCGCTAAAGACGCACTTCCCTCACGGCCCGGGCGGCCTTCGTGCCGCCCAGGGCCGGAGCTGCTCGAAGGTCGTGCCCGCCCGCAGCACCAGCGCGTCCTCCAGGCGGCGGCCGATGATCTGCAGGCCTACCGGTAAGCCGCTGGCCGTCCAGCCGGCGGGGACCGAGATCGCGGGCTGACCGCTGTAGTTGAACGGATAGCAGAGCGTCCAACCGAGATGCGTGACCTCGCGGCCGGCGACCTCGCGGGGGCCCACGATCCCGAGTGGAAAGGCCGGCAGGCACAGCGTCGGCGTCAACAGCAGATCGTAGCGCTCGAAGAACCGGCGGAGCGCATCGACCATCGTCTGGCGGGCGGCGACGGCCTTGACGTGCTCCACCATCGTCACCCCGGCCGAAGCCTCGGCGTACGCCACTAGGTCCTGGTCCATCTCCGCTTTCTCCTCGGGCGGACGCGCGGCGTGAGCACCGGCCTGGGCGCCGCCGTAGAGCGTGCGCAAGATCCAGGCGGGATCGCCGAGGTCCGGAGTCGCCTCGTCGACCGTCAACCCGGCGCCCGCGAACGCGCGCGCGGCCGCCGCCGCGATGTCGCGCGTCTCGGCCTCGACCGGCGCGAAGCCGAGGTCAGCTGACCAGGCAATCCGCGCGGACGCGTCGAGCGGCCGATCGCATGCGGCCAAGTAATCCACGCCGTCGTCCGGGAGCGCGAAGGGATCGCGGCGATCGTGCTTGGCGATCACGTTCATCATCAGCGCCACGTCGCTCACGGTGCGTGCGAGGGGACACACGTGAGCGTTGAGCTCGTGGCCGCCCGCCGCCGGGTACAACGGCACGCGGCCGAACGTCGGCTTCAGCCCCACGAGTCCGCAGAAGCTCGCCGGGATGCGGATCGAGCCGGCGCCGTCGGATCCGAGCGCGAGCGGGCCGAGCCCGGCCGCCACCGCGGCCGCGCCGCCGCCCGTCGAGCCGCCCGGCGTGCGCGTGAGATCCCACGGATTGCGAGTCTCCCCGAACAGCCGGTTGTCGGTGGAGCCGCGCCACGCGAATTCCGGGAGATTGGTCCGGCCCACCACGATCGCGCCGGACGCGCGCAGCCGCGCGACGCTCGGAGCGTCCTCCGGCGAGACGAACTTCGCCATGAGACGCGAGCCGTACGTGGTGCGCTCGCCGGCCGTCCAGAAGTTGTCCTTGATCGACAGCGGCACGCCGTGCAGCGGACCGAGCGACGCCCGCGTCACGACCGCGTGCTCCGCCCGGCGCGCATGCTCCATCGCGCGGTCGGCGTGGACCTGCACGAAGGCGTTCAGGCGCCCGTCGACCTGAGCGATCCGATCGAGCACGGCCTGCGTGACCTCGACGGGAGACAGATCGCGGCGGCGGATCCGGGCCGCCAGCTCGACGGCCGACGTGAAGCACAGCTCGGTCGCGGTCATGCGAGCCTCCAGGCTCTGTGCTATTTTCCCTTCGCGTCGCTCCACCGTACGGGGGGCGTACGCGTCCTGCAAGGAGGAGAGACATGCGACTCGAGCGAAGCATTCGCGCCCTCGCCGTTCTCGTTGCCGCGGCCACGCTGGCCCTCGGCGTGCCCGTGGTCGAAGCCGCGCCGAGTGGCGAGGTCAAGATCGGCCTCGCGGCCGAGCCGAATACGTTCGATCCGCATCTGACCGTGGGACGCAACACGCAGATCTTCGTGGTCAACGTGTACGACGGGCTGACCGCGCGCGACACGCAGGGTCACCTGATTCCCGCGCTGGCCGAATCCTGGAAGCGGCTGAACCCGACGACCTGGCAGTTCGCGCTCCGCCGGGGCGTCAAGTTCCACAACGGCGACGACTTCAACGCCGACTCCGTGAAGTTCACGCTCGACCGCGCGATCAATCCGGAGACCAAGGCGACCATCATCTCCGAGCTGAGCACGATCGCCGGCACCGAGGTCGTCGATCCGTACACGGTCAACGTGATCACCAAGAGCCCGGACTTCCTCATGCCCGCCCGCCTCGGCGAGCTGTTCGGTCTCATGCTCTCGCCGAAGCACACCAACGCGGTGGGCAAGGAAGGCATCGCGATCAAGCCGAACGGCACCGGGCCCTTCAAGCTCGTGGCGTGGACGAAGAACGAGCAGCTCGTGCTGGAGGCCAACGAGGGGTACTGGCGGGGCGCGCCCAAGGTGAAGCGGATCGTCGTGCGGCCGATCCTCGAGGACGCCGCGCGGATCGCCGCGCTCCAGACCGGCGAGGTGGATCTCATCGCGCCCGTCCCCCACGCCCGGATCGCCGAGCTCCAGCGCAACAACCGTCTGGCCATCAAGACCATCCCGGCGCCGCGCATCTTCCACGTGACCATCGACGTGCGGAAGCCCCCGTTCGACAACGTGAAGGTGCGCCAGGCCCTCAACCACGCGATCGACGTCAACGCGATCGTGAAGTCGCTCTACTTCGGCCACGCCACGCGACTGGCCACGGTGGTGGACCGTGGCGCGCTCGGCTACGACGCGAGCATCGCGCCCTTTCCGTACGATCCCGCCAAGGCCAAGGCGCTGCTCGCCGAGGCCGGGTTCCCGAACGGCTTCGAGACGGAGTTCGACAGCTTCACCGGGAGCATCGCGGACCACGCCAAGCCCGCCGAGGCCATCGCCGGCTACCTGCGAAAGATCGGGGTGAACGCCAAGCAGAACGTCTTCGAGTTCTCCGCCTTTGGCCCCCGCCGCGTCCAGAACAAGACGGCCCCGCTGTTCATCTACAGCATCGGCAACGCCTACCTGGAACCCTCGTGGGTGATCCGCTGGATGACGCAGGGCGGCCTCGGCATGCACTACAAGAACGCCCGGCTCGACGAGATGCTCACCCGCATCGAGGCGACCGACGACCCCAAGAAGCGCGCCCCGCTCTACGGCGACGTGCAGAAGCTGATCATGGACGAGGCTCCGTTCATCTTCCTCTTCCAGGCCGACGCGGTCTTCGGCATGAGCACCCGGATCGACTACACGCCGCGCCCGGACGAGACCCAGTGGCTCTACCCGCTCGCCTTGCGGCCTTGACCGGCATGGGGGGCTCCGGGCGCCCCCCATCCCCCCACTGGTGGCTCGGGGCGCCCCGGCAAAGCCGTGGCACCCCTCGGGACTAGTGGATTGTGCGGGCCTACGTTGCCACGCGGCTTGCCACCGCGGTCTTCGTCGTCGTCGGGGTCTCCCTCGTCTCGTTCCTGCTGACCTTTCTCAGCGGCGACCCGGCCGAGATCATGCTGCCGCCGGGCGCGACCGCGCAGCAGATCGCGACCTTCCGCGCCCAGTGGGGATTCGACGATCCGCTGCCCGTGCAGTACTGGCGATTCCTCCGCCGCGCTGTCCACGGTGACTTCGGGGTCTCGCTCCGCCACGGACAACCGTCGCTGCCGCTGATCGCGGCCCGGCTGCCCGCGACGTTCCAGCTCACGGTCACCGCGATGGTGCTGGCCATCGTCGTGGCCGTGCCCCTGGGTGTGCTCGCCGCCACGCACCGCGGCGGTCCCGTCGACCTTGCCGCGATGGGCGTCGCGCTGCTCGGTCAGTCCGTGCCGAACTTCTGGCTGGCCATCATGATGATCCTGGTGTTCTCGGTCTCCTGGGGCCTCTTGCCGACGTCCGGACGCGGCGGGCCGCTGCACGTGGTGATGCCCGCGCTGGCCATCGCCATCAACCTGATGGCCCTGCTCACCCGGCTCGTCCGCTCCACCATGATCGAGGTGCTCGCCGAGGACTACGTCCGCACCGGCCGCGCCAAGGGGCTGCGCGAGGTCATGGTCACCGCCCGCCACGCGCTGCCGAACGCGCTGATCCCGCTGGTCACGGTCATCGGCCTGCAGTTCGGATTCATCCTCGGCGGGGCCGTCGTGATCGAGACCATCTTCACGTGGCCGGGCGTCGGCCTCTTCACGATCCAGGCGATCCTCAATCGCGACTACCCGGTCGTGCAGGCGGCGGTGTTCATCCTGGCCACGGGCGTCGTGATCATCAACCTGATCGTCGATCTGCTCTACGTCTGGCTCGATCCGCGAATCCGTGTCGGATAACCCCGCGTGATTTTCCGGAGGAGTCCGCTCACCGGCATCGGGGCGGCGATCGTCGGGCTGGTCGTTCTGGCGGCGATAGCAGCCCCGCTGTTGGCCACGACGGATCCCATCGAGCAGGATCTTTCGGTTGCTCTCAAGCCGCCCTTCTGGCTGGAGGACGGCTCGTTCGCGCACCCGCTCGGCACCGACCATCTCGGCCGCGACGTGTACTCGCGTCTGGTGTACGGCGCCCGGATCTCGCTGGCCATCAGCGTTCTGGCCGCCCTGCTCGGGGCCGCCGTCGGCGTCGCGGCCGGGCTGGCCGCCGGCTATCTCGGCGGGCGCGTGGACATGGTGATCATGCGCATCGTCGATCTGAACCTGGCCTTCCCGCTGATCCTGCTCGCGCTGGCCGTCGTCGCGCTCCTCGGCGCGAACCTGCGCAACCTGGTGATCGTGATGGCGATCACCACGTGGATGATCTACGCGCGGGTCGTCCGCGGCGTGAGCCTGACCCTGCGCGAGCAGGAGTTCATCCAGGCCGTGCGTGCCCTCGGCGCCCGCGACTCACGGATCATCGTCCGCCACATCCTGCCCAACGTGGCCGCGCCGATCCTCGTCATCTGGACGCTCGAGGTCGCGCGCGTGATCCTGATGGAATCCGCCCTGTCGTTCCTCGGCCTCGGCGTGCCGCCGCCGACGCCAACGTGGGGCCGGATGCTGGCCGAGGGCCGCGACTACCTGACGATGGCCGGCTGGATCGCGGTCTTCCCCGGCCTCGCAATCATGTTCACGGTACTCGGCATCAATTTCCTCGGCGACGGCCTGCGCGACTTGCTCGACCCGCGCCTACGCCAGCAGACTTGAACGAGATGGGGGGCCTAGCCACGGGCCCCCCAAACCCCCCGACGCTCGGGGCGCCCCGGCGAAGCCGTGGCGCCCCTCGAAGTTGCGCGGAGGGCTTCGGCCAGGCGGGATGCGGTGAAGGGTTGGCGGTTGGCGGCGAGGCCGAGGGGTTCCAGGGCGTCGGCGACGGCGTTCGAGATCGCGGCTGAGGCACCCATCACGCCGCCCTCGGCCATGCCTTTCATTCCGAGCGGTGTGTTCGGATCGGGGCGCTCGACGTGCTCGACCTCGAAGGGCGGGACCGAGGCCGCCGTCGGGAGCGCGTAGTCCATGAAGGTCGCGCTCAGGTTCTGGCCGTCAGTGGCGTAGACGATCTCTTCGGAGAGCGCGCCGGCGAGGCCCTGGGCCGTCGCGCCGTGAAGCTGGCCCTCGACCACGCGCGGGTTCAGTAGGCGGCCGCAGTCCTCGACGATCGTGTAGCGCGGGATCGTCACGGCGCTCGTCTCGGCGTCGATCTCGATCTCGCAGACGTGAGTCCCGCTCGAGAAGGTCAGGGCCGGCGGATCGAACGCGTGCGTCGCTTCGAGTCCCGGCTCCATGCCCGGCGGCAGCTCGATCGGGGCGAGATACGCCTTCTGCGCGAGCTGGGCGATCGTCAGCCCGGACGCCGGCACGCCTCGCACCTGCACGCGCCCGCCGGCCATCTCCAGATCTTCGAGCGGCGCTTCCAGCACGTGCGCCGCGATCCGGAGCAGCTTGTCCTTGAGGATGCGCGCCGCGCCCAGCGCGGCGCCCGTGCTCACGACCCCGCCACGGCTGCCGCGCGTGCCCATGCCGTACGGCGCGGCTGACGTGTCACCAGCGTGGACGCGGACCGTGTCGATCGGCACCGTGAGCTCGTCGGCCAGCGCCTGCGCGACGGTGGTCGCGTGCCCCTGCCCCTGGCTGACCACGCCGATCTGGGCCGAGACCGCGCCGCTCGGCTCGATGCGCACGATCGCCGCGTCGTGGCCCGATCCCGCGATGCCGGCGGTCCGATAGAACTCGGAGCCGTACGTGTTCGGCTCGACGTAGGTCGCGACGCCGATCCCGACGATGCGTCCAGCCGCACGCGACGCGGTCTGCTCCCGCCTTCGCTTCCCGTAGTCGAACGACGTGAGGGCGCGCTCGAGCGTTTCGCGCGGGAAGACCGACCGGTACGTCAGCTCGGTCGCGGTGGCGTAGGGCAGGTCGCCGTCGGCGAGCATGTTGCGGCGGCGGACGTCGACCGGGTCCATCGCGAGCGCTCTGGCCACCGCGTCGATCGTGCCCTCGGTCACCCAGCTGCAGATCAGCATCGGCGCGCGGTACGGACCGGCCGGACACTTGTTGGTCAGCACAGCGGTGATCGTGTAGCGGTAATCGCGCAGCCGGTAGGCGCCCGGGATCATCATGCCGACCACTCGCGCCATGTAGTTGGCTGGAAAATACGCGTAGGCGCCGAAGTCGGTGAGGATGCGCACGTCGAGCCCCAGGATCGTGCCGTCCGATTTCACGGCGGCGCGCACGTCGACGATGTCCTCGCGGGCGTGGAGCGAGGCGAGGAGGTTCTCGCGCCGAGTCTCGATCCAGCGCACCGGGCGACCGAGCAGCCGGGAGGCCGCCGCGGTGGTCAGCTCCTCGCGGTAGAGCGGGATCTTCTGGCCGAAGCCGCCGCCCACGTCCGGGGTGATCACTCGCACCGCGCTCTCCGCGATGCCGAGCCGCGCGGCCAGCGCCGTGCGCATCGGGTGCGGGATCTGCGTCGAATGCCAGAACGTGAGGGTCTCGTCGCCGGGCAGCCAGCTCGCCAGACAGCCTCGCGGCTCCATCGGCGCGTGGGTCTGCCGCCCCTGGTGGAAGCGCGCCTCCACGATCCGGTCGGCGGCGCCAAACGCGGCGTCGACGTCGCCGTGGGCGAACGTTCCCTCGTACGGCCGGTTCGCCGGGATCGTGTCGTCGACGCGCGGGAGGTCCGGATCCTGCGCACGCTCGGGGTCGACCACGGCCGGCAACGGCGTGTAGTGAGCATCGACGAGCGCGCAGGCGTCCTCGACCCGGTAGCGGTCCGTCCCGATCACGCACGCGATGGGGTCGCCGACGAAGCGGACCTTCTCGCTCGGAAGCGTCGTCATCTCCATCGGCAGGAGACCGGGGATCGGGGGCGCGATTCGCAACGGGGCGGTCACGCCGGCGAGGTCGCGGCCGGTCAGCACCGCCGCGATGCCCGGCGCCCGGCACGCCCGCTCGACGTCGATGTGAACGATGCGCGCGTGGGCGTGGGGGCTGCGCACGAACGCGGCGTGGAGCATGCCGGGCGCGGTCAGATCGCCGACGTAGCTCCCGCGCCCCAGCACGAGCTTGCGCGTCTCGCGCGGGCTCAGCGCCGCGCCGACATACCGGGTCATCGCGCCTCCCTCTCCGACGCGCGGGATGATAGAGACCGTCGCCGGACACCGCAAGTGATCGGTTGGCCACTCTCCCAGGCGGCGATCGAGATCCTTCCGACCCGAGGGGATATACTTCATCGCCCCCCCATGAGGACTGGATTTCGTAAGCTCCCTGGACTCACAATACGGCCCCAATGAGTGACGTCGACGAGCTCGTGGGACGCAGCCCGAGGATGGTCGCCGTCCGCGAGAGGATCCGGGCGCTGCTCGCGGGCGAGGCGACCACCCGCCGGCTACCGCCGCTGCTGATCACCGGAGAGACGGGCACCGGCAAGAGCTTTCTCGCCCGGATCATCCACGAGTGCAGCTCGCGCGCGGCCGCTCAGTTCGTCGAACTGAACGGCGCCGCCATCCCCGAGAACTTGCTCGAGTCCGAGCTCTTCGGCCACGAGCGCGGGGCCTTCACCGATGCTCGGCAGGCCAAGACCGGCCTCTTTCAGGTAGCCCACCACGGCACGCTCTTCCTCGACGAGGTCGGCCTGCTGCCGCTGTCGCTCCAGGCCAAGCTGCTCACGGTCCTCGAGGACGGCAGGGTGCGGCGGCTCGGGGCGACCCGGAGCGAGCCGGTCGACGTCTGCGTCATCAGCGCGACCAACGAGGACCTCCAGGCCGCCGTACGGGCCAGGCGCTTCCGGGAGGACCTGTACCACCGCCTCGCCGTGGTGACCGTGGCCTTGCCTCCGCTGCGCGAGCTGGGCAACGACATCGACCTCCTCGCCGGAGGGGCGCTGACTCGCGCGTGCGAGAGATACGCCATGCCCGTCAAGACCCTGAGCCCGGAGGCGCTGGCCGCGATGCGGACGCATCGGTGGCCAGGCAACGTCCGCGAGCTCAACAGTGTCATCGAGCGGGCGGTGCTCCTGTGCCCGACCGCCGTGATCCCGGCCATGGCCCTGGCCTTCGAAACGGCCACGGAGATACATCCGCCCGACGCGTCACTCCCCGGCGGATCCGCCGACGGGGAGCGCCAGCGCCTGAGCGATGTCCTGGCCCAGACGGGCTGGAACATCTCGCGGACGGCCTCGATCCTCGGCATCACCCGCAACACCGTCCGCGCCAGGATCGCGAAATACGATCTGCGCCCGAGCGGAGCGGTCGAGCG
>DATHGT010000166.1:0-38302 GCA_035317605.1 Candidatus Acidiferrum sp.
CGCGGCCGGACATGCTGCTGCTCGACGAGCCGACCAACCACCTCGACGCCGAATCGGTGGCGTGGCTCGAGCGGTATCTGAAGGAATACCCGGGGACGGTCGTCGCCATCACCCACGACCGGTACTTCCTCGACAACGTCGCGGGCTGGATCCTCGAGCTGGACCGCGGCCACGGCATTCCCTGGGAAGGCAACTACACCTCGTGGCTCGAGCAGAAGGGCGAGCGGCTGGCCCGCGAGGAAAAGCACGACGCCGCCCGCGAGCGCACGCTGGCCCGCGAGCTGGAATGGGTGCGCATGGCGCCGCGGGCCCGGCAGGCCAAGAGCAAGGCCCGCCTCCAGGCCTACGACGCGCTGCTCAACGAATCCTTCGAGCGTCGAGCCGCCGCGCTCGAGATCGCGATCCCGCCCGGACCGCGGCTCGGCGACGTGGTCGTCGAGGCCGATCACGTGACGAAGGGCTACGGCGATCGCGTGCTGATCGACGATCTCTCGTTCAAGCTGCCCCGCGGCGGCATCGTGGGCGTCATCGGTCCCAACGGCGCCGGGAAATCCACGCTGTTCCGGATGATCGCGGGGCAGGAGCCGCCGGATCGCGGGACCCTGCGGGTGGGCGAGACCGTGCAGCTCGCCTACGTCGATCAGAGCCGCGACACGCTCGAGGGCAAGCGCACGGTGTGGGAGGAGATCTCGGGCGGGCTGGATCTCCTCACGGTCGGCGGCCGCACGATGCAGTCACGCGCCTACGTGGCCTCCTTCAACTTCAAGGGCACCGACCAGCAGAAGCGCGTCAGCGAGCTGTCGGGCGGCGAGCGCAACCGGTTGCACCTGGCCAAGATCCTCAAGAGCGGGGGCAACCTGCTCCTGCTCGACGAGCCCACCAACGACCTCGACGTCGACACCCTGCGCGCGCTCGAGGACGCCCTGCTGGACTTCGCGGGCTGCGCCCTCGTGATCAGCCACGACCGATGGTTCCTCGACCGCATCGCCACCCACATGCTCGCCTTCGAGGACGAGGGCACGGTGGTGTGGTTCGAGGGCAACTACGCCGACTACGAAGCCGACCGCAAGCGCCGCCTCGGCGCCGAGGCCGACCGCCCCCACCGCCTCCGCTACAAGAAAATCTGACCGAATCGCGTCAGGGGTCCGCGAGCGGTCGGGCGCAGATCACCAGGGCGTTCTCGCCTTCGCGGCGGACGCGGCGGACGGTGACCGACTCGAAGCGGGCGCGCATCTCCTTGGTCAGCGCGGTGGCGTCGGAACGGTGGTGGCGGTTCAGCACCAGCCAGCCCTCCGGCGCCACGCGCTCGGCGAGCGCGCGGGCGAGCGGCAGGGCGCGCTCCGGCACCTCGGCGTAGGCCGCGTCCTCCATGATGAAGTCGAAGCGGCGGTCGGCCGCCGCGAGACTCTCGACCACCAGGTCGGCCTCGTCGCACAGGAACTCGATCCCGCCGACACGCGCCAATCCGAACCAGTCGCGCGCCACCTGGATGATGGCCGGATCACGCTCGATGGCGGTGATCTGCCGCGGCCGGACGAGCCGCCGCAGGATGTGGATTTGCGTCCCGCCCCCGAGGCCGACCAGCAGCACCGAGGGCCGGGGACGAAACGTGACCGCGGCCAGCGCCTGCCACCAGTATTCCTTGCGGACGCGCGCCCAGTCTCGATCGAGCGGATACACCGACAGCGTGTCTCCCGCGACGACGAGCCGCCGCTCGACCTGATCCTCGATGACCCGGATCCGCCCCGAGAACGCCGACTGCGTCTCGAACACCGTCCGGCTCTGCCGCCTCCACCTCGGTCCTGGCCGTGGCCTTGTCGTCGCCATCGCGCCGCATGTTACCCGCCTTGACCACTCGCTGCTCACGGTCTCGTTCGAGCGCGGGCTTCGCCCGCGCAATCCTTTCAGAGCCCCCCTCCGAGTGGGCTACCGGGGCTGCATTCTGATGGCGCCGTCCAGGCGGATGGTCTCGGCGTTGAGCATCACGTTTTCGATGATGTGGACGGCGAGGGCGGCGTATTCGTCGGCGCGGCCGAGGCGCTGCGGGAAGGGAACCTGTTTGGCGAGGGAGGCGCGGATGGGCTCGGGGAGCGTGCCGAGCAGGGGGGTGTCGAAGATGCCGGGGGCGATGGTCATCACGCGGATGCCGAGATCCGCGAGGTCGCGCGCGATCGGCAGCGTCATCCCCACGATGCCGCCCTTGGAGGCGGAGTAGGCGGCCTGGCCGATCTGGCCGTCGAAGGCGGCCACCGACGCGGTGTTCACGATCACCCCGCGCTCACCGTCGGCGCCGGGCGCGTTCTGCGCCATGGCGGCGGCGGCCAGGCGAATGCAGTTGAAGGTGCCGATCAGGTTGACCTGGATCACCCGGGCGAACTCGTCGAGCTTGGCCGGCCCCGAGCGGCTCACGGTCCGCGCCGCGGTCCCGATGCCCGCGCAGTTGACGAGGACGTTCACGCCTCCGAGATGCGCGCCGGCCCGTTCGATGGCTCCGGCCACCGCGTCGCCGGCGGTGACGTCGGCGGGCACGAAGGCGGCGCCCTCGCCGAGCTCGCGCGCGACGTCGACGCCGGCCGAGCGCTCGAGGTCGAGGATCGCCACGCGCCCACCGCCCGCGATCACGCGCGCCGCGGTGGCGCGTCCGAGTCCGGACGCTCCGCCGGTGACGATGGCCTTGACCGTGGACAGTTGCATACGCGCCTCCTCAGGCGGGACGGGATGTGTCCGGCTGCCGCTCGCGCATTCTAGCCGATCGTCGCGGACCCCGCCGACGAGGAGGGGGCGCCGCGCGCGTTTTGAAGTTATGCTGTGACCGCGCATGCGCACCCCATACCTCGCCGCCCGCGCCCGGAAGATCCTGTGCGTCTCGCCGCGGTACGCGCCGTCGTTCGGCACGTTCCAATACGCGTATCCGTTCTTCGGCAGGCGCGTGCGGGCGTTCATGCCCCCGCAGGGCTTGCTGGTCATCGCCGCGTACCTGCCGGAGCGCTGGGAGATCCGCTTCGTCGACGAGAACATCGACCCCGCCCGCGAGGCGGACTTCCGCTGGGCCGACGCCGTGTTCGTCTCCGGCATGCACGTCCAGCGCGCCGAGATCGAGGGCGTCGTCCGCCGGGCCCACGCCTGCGATCGCGTGGTGGTGGTGGGCGGCCCGTCGGTCTCGGGGTGTCCGGAATATTATCCGGAGGCCGATATGCTGCACGTCGGCGAGCTGGGCGACGCCACCGACGCGATCATCCGTCACCTCGACGAGCACGACGGCCGGCCCGCGCGCCAGCTCCGCTTCGTGACCGGCGAGCGGCTGCCCCTCGCCGAGTTTCCCCGTCCCGCCTATCGCTTCGTGCCGCTGCGGCGCTACTTCATCGCCAACATCCAGTTCTCGAGCGGCTGCCCCTATTCGTGCGAGTTTTGCGACATCCCGGCGCTGTACGGGCGCAACCCGCGTCTCAAGACGCCGGCCCAGGTGCTAGGCGAGCTGGACGAGATCGCCGCTTCCGGCGCCACCGCGGTGTATTTCGTGGACGACAACTTCATCGGCAACCAGAAGGCCGCGCTGGAGCTGTTGCCGCACCTCGTGCAATGGCAGACCGAGCGCAACTATCCGCTGCGCCTGGCCTGCGAGGCCACCCTCAACCTCGCCAAGAACGAGCGCGTGCTCGAGCTGATGCGCGAGGCCGGGTTCGTCACCGTGTTCTGCGGGATCGAGACCCCGGAGCCGCGCGCGCTGCGGGCGATGTCGAAGGACCAGAACCTCAGGATGCCGGTGGAGGCGGCGGTGCGGCGGTTGAACGCCTTCGGCCTCGAGGTGGTGTCCGGCATCATCCTCGGGCTCGACACCGACGACGAGGACACCGCCCAGCGCATCCTCGACTTCATCGAGTCGTCACACATCCCGATGCTCACGATCAACATCCTCTACGCGTTGCCGAAGACGCCGCTGTGGGATCGCCTGTCCGCGGCGGGACGTCTCGTGGACGATCGCGGGCGCGAATCCAACGTGGCCTTCACGCTGCCCTACGCGACCGTGCTCTCGATGTGGCGGCGCTGCATCGTGGAGGCGTACACGCCGGAGGCGCTGTACGCGCGCTACGCCTACAACCAGCGCCACACGTTCCCGAACCGCAAGAAATTCCCGCCGAACGCCGCGCGCGCCTCCTGGCGCAACGTGGTGATGGGATTCGCGATGCTCGGCCGCATCCTCTGGCGAATCGGCGTACGCGGTGACTACGTCAGGACATTCTGGCGGATGGCCGGCCCCGCCCTCCGTACCGGCAAGATCGAAGAACTGATCCACGTCGCGGTGGTGGGCCACCACCTCATCCAGTTCACCCGCGACTGCGACCGCGGGCTCGGCGAAGCCTCCTTCTACGCCTCCGACCGATCCACGAACTCCGAAGCCGTGGAGAAGTCGCCGGCGCGGATGATTGCACGGAGCGCTTCCAAGTAGCCACTCAGAGTGCGGGCTTCGCCCGCGCAATCCGAGTTCTGGGGGGAGGCAGGGAGGAACGCGCCGTCAGGCGCGTGACGACCGCCGGAAGGGGGGCGAAGCCCCTCCGGGGATTAAGCCGCTTCTCCGGTGTGCGCCCAGAATTCGTCGTCGCGCTCGGTTTGGGCGAGACGCGGCGGCACTTTTCCACGGTGGAAAAAGTCGCACATGATGCGATTCGCGACGGCCCAGTCATCGCCATACACACAGTGATGATGCGGGCAGAGGCCTGCATCTCCCGTGAGCTGTAGTCCGCACGATGCGCAAAGGGTCATGCCACCCTCTGTAGCGAACCCCGTGCCAGCCGGCGGCGGCGCGAATTTGCCCCCTGGCGCTCGATCGCCGAATGCCTTACCATCCCCGGGCCGCCGAAGTCGTTCGGCTATTTTCACGAGGTGATGTCGATGCGCTTGGCGCTCTGGGTCACGTTCTTCGTCGTCTGCAACATCATCGGTGTCGAAACCCTCAAGGCCGCGCTCACGCTCCCGCTCGACGAAGCGTTCGTGCCCGGCGTGCTGAGCGTGCCGCTGATCGGCCTCACCGCGTTCGGCGCCACGCGGGTCCTCGATGCCTGGCGCGGGTCCGAGAGGTAATTTCTACAGACGATTTCCTGGCATTTCCTGTGCACCGGACTCCTACAATCGGGGATGTCGTTCCTGGCATCGGTGAAAGGAGTCCTTCGCGATGGATATTCTGCTGTGGATCGTCTTCGGTCTCGTCGTCGGCTTGGTCGCCAAGCTCCTCATGCCCGGACGTGATCCGGGCGGCATCATCGTCACGATCGTGCTCGGCGTCGTCGGGGCGTTGCTCGGAGGATGGCTCGGTCGTGTGATGGACCTCTATCGCGAGGGCGAGGCCACCGGCTTCATCATGGCCGTCGTCGGCGCCCTCGTCGTCCTCGCCCTCTACCGCCTCGTCGTCCCGGATCGCACCTAGACTCGGAGGGCGCCTTGCCCCCATCCGATGCTCGCGCTCGAACGCGGGATCAGAGCAGGGGACGGATGGGGGTCGCGAGCAGCTCGAGGAAGCGGTCGGCGACGCTGCGGCGGCGCCAGCTTCGATAGTCGACCTTCACCGAGTGGTCGAGATCGGCGGTGAACGCCCCCTCAGCCGGCGCGCGGTGCCGGCGTCATAGACCACCAGGTTCAGCTCGTCGTTGAGGGCGAACGATTGTCGAGGTTCGTGCTGCCGACCGTCGACCACACGCCGTCGACGATCATGGTCTTCGAGTGGAGGAGCGCCGCACCCGCGCGCACGCGGTGAAGCCGAGGATCAGCGCCAGCAGAACCTGGATCGCGACCTGAATTACCCGGCCTCGCGGCGGTCGAGGGGCACTTGTCGCAGGGGGGATTCGATCGCGGACGCGTTCACCCGCGTGGACGCGTCCACCCGCGCCAGCCGCGGCAAGGTGACAGGACGCCCGTCACGGCCCGAGCGATAGATCGCCTCGACCATCCGGACGTCCTGGAGTCCTTCGACGCCGGAAGGTTCCGGCTGCAGGTCGTGGATCACGCAATCGGAGAAGTGATCGATGGTGGCGGCGAAGGCGTCGGCCGGCTCGAAGCGCAATTCCCGCCGCTCGCCGTGCTTGACGATCTCGAGCGTGGTCTCGGCGGCCGGTTCATAGGCCTCGCGGAGTCGGATGAGGCCGTCTTCACCGAAGATCGTCAGCTCCGCGCTCGGCTCCTCTCCGAAGCTCGTATGGAAGTGGGCGAGGCGCTCCTCGGGGAACCGGATGAGACCCACCGCGCCCTCGTCGACGTCGCCGCCGTATCGTCGGTTCGTGCGCGCGGTCATGGCCATGACCTGTGCGGGCTCGGCCCCGAGCACGCTGCGCGCGGCGTTGATGCACTGCACGCCGAGGTAGTACACGGTGCCGCCGCCCATCCGACGCTGCAGACAGGCGCTGGCCGGGTCCTCGACCCGCAGCGTGTAGTTCGAGCTCACGGTCTTGGGCGGGCCGATCTCGCCGGCCCGCACCAGCTCGAGGGCCTTCTGGGAGGCCGGCTGGAAGTGGAAGCGGTAGGCGAGCATGAGCTTGGTGCGGTTGGTCTGGCAGGTGCGGAGCATCCTCCGGCATTCGTCGGCGACGAGGGCCATGGGCGCCTCGCAGACGACGTGCACCCCCGCACGGGCCGCCTCGACGGTGTAATCCGAATGGAGAGAAGTCGGTAACGCAATGTACAGGGCGCTGACGTCCTCGCGGGCCAGACACTGGCGGAATTCGTCGAGACGATAGGCGGCGGCCTGGAACTCGCCGGCCACCGCGTCGGCCTTCGCGCGATCGCGGGAAATGACCGCGACGAGCCGTGAATTGTGGGTGACGCGAGCGAACGCCGGCAGGATGGACGTGCGCGAAAGTCTCCCCAATCCCATCACCGCGTAGCCGATTTCTCTAGCCATCTCCGCCTTTCTAGCCTCGTGTTTCGCCAACGAAAACTGCAAGGCGGAGGCCAGTATCCGCGTGATGAGCTATCCCGCGGTTCCCCGACGAAGCCCCGTATATCGCGGTTGGGATGACGGACTGCCCCAATATCTGCGGGCTTGTCACCGACTCGTCATGTGATAAGGAATAAGCCATGCGGCCCGCGGAATTGGTCGTGGAAGGCGGGATCACCGAGATCTTCGGTCGTGCGTCGTCGGGCCGCACGAGCATGCTCGTCGCCTGCCTGCGCGAGGTCACGCGGCGAGGCGCTGTCGCCGCGCTCGTCGACACCGATCACGTCTTCGATCCGTCAGGCGCCGCCCGCGCCGGCGTCGAGCTGTCGCGCGTGCTCTGGGTGCGCTGCGGCCGCCGCCCCGATCGCGCGCTGCGTGCCGCCGATCTGCTCGTACGATGTCCGGGCTTCGCGCTGGTCGCGCTCGACACCGGCGCGCTCACCCCGCGCGTGTCGCTGGCGGAGGCCTATCGTCTCAAGCTCGCCGTGCGCAGGGCGCGCACCGCGCTCGTCATCGTGACCCGTCATCGCCTCGTGGCCTCGGGAGCGGCGCTGGCGCTCGAGACCTCTCGACGCGGCTGTGAATGGGCGGGCCCGCGTCCCGCGCCCACCCGGCTCGAGGGCGCGGGCAGCGCCGTCGCCGTCGTGCGCGCGCGCGGAGGAGCGGTGGACTGGCGTCCGGGCAGCGTGCACCTCGCGTGGTGGAACGCGTGAGTCACTTCGCGTGCGCGTGGGTGCCCTGCTTCGCCGCCGCCGCGTTCGAGCGCGCCGAGCCCGCGCTCGTCGATCGTCCGCTCGTCATCGTGCGCGGCACCCCGCCCGTGGCCCGCGTCGCGGAGGCCAGCGCGGCGGCGCGCGAGCATCGGATCGCGCCGGGCATGACCGAGACCGAAGCGCGCGCGCGCTGTCCCTTGCTGGTCGTGCGACCCTGGTCCGACGCGCGCGTGGACTCGGCGCGGCACGCGCTGCTGGAGGCCGCGCTCACGGTCTCGCCGCGCGTCGAGGACGGTGGCCCCGGCCTCGTCCACGTCGACGTCGCCGGCCTCGGCCGCCTGGTGGGAGACGCGCGCGCGATCGCCGACCGGCTCGTCCGTCAGGTGAGCGCGGTGGGGCTCTCCGCGCGGGTGGGAATCGCGCAGAGCCGTGTCGCGGCGCGGCTGGCCGCTCAGGGCGGGCCGCGCCTCACCGTGGTGCCTTCCGGCGGGGAGCGGGCGTTGCTGGCCGCCGTCCCGCTCAGCGCCCTCGAGCTGGGGCGGGAGCTGATCGACACCTTTCGAGGGTGGGGCGTCCGCACCCTCGGCGAGCTGGCCGGGCTGCCCCGGCGGAGCCTCGGCGATCGTCTGGGCGCCGCCGGCCTGCGCGCCCACGACCTTGCCCTCGGCCTCGATCGTGATCCGTTCCGCGTGCACGTGCCCGAGCCGTACTGGGAGGAGATGCTCGGGCTGGAGTGGGAGATCGTCTCGCTGGACGCGCTGGCTGCCGTGATCGAGCGGGTGCTCGAGCGCCTCACCACGCGACTGGCCGTCGTCCACGTGTCGGCCGACGCCGTCGATCTCGAGCTGACGCTCGCCTCGGGGACGATGCACCAGCGCGCGATCGCGCTCGCCTATCCCACGCGTGACGTGCGCCTGATCCTCACCCTGATCCGGCTGGATCTGGAAACGCATCCGCCGCCGGCGGCGGTGGTGGGCGTGACCCTGCGCGCGCGTCCCGCGGTCGCGCGGCCCACGCCCGCGGAGCTCTGGCAGCCGCCGGCCCCGGCCCATCGCGACCTCGCCTCGCTGCTCACCCGCCTCACCGCGCTGGTCGGAGCGGGGAATCTCGGGGCGGCCGCGCTGGTGGATTCCCATCGTCCCGATGCGTTCACGCTCGGCCCGTTCACCGGGGCGGCGCCGAGCGATCCGGCTGTCCGTGCCGACGCCGCCGGCGAGCCCGATCCGCGCATGATGCTCCGGCGCGCGGAGCCGCCCCTCGCGGTCAGCGTGGAGACCGGCGACGGCCGGCCGCGATGGTTGACCAGCGAGGGCACGCGCGCGCGCGTGCTGGCCTGCGCCGGTCCGTGGCGGATCTCGGGCGAGTGGTGGGACACGCGGGCCTGGGCCCGCGACGAATGGGACGTCCTCCTCTCCGACACCCGCCTCTGCCGCCTCGCCCACGACCGCCTCGCCAACCACTGGCACCTCGTCGGCCTATATGACTGAGATGAAGCATCGAACGATCTTCGGGCAACGAGTCGTACTCATTGCCGTTCGAACGGCGGCGCCGCCGCCCTCGAAATCCTATTGCTCGAAGCGGTGGGGGGTATCGGGGAGGAGCGGCGCTCGCTCCCCCCGATGTTTATGAATTTCATCGAGCTGCATGCCCAGTCGGCGTTTTCGTTTCTCGAAGGCGCGGAGCAGCCGGAGACGCTGGTGGCGGAGGCGGCGCGGCTCGAGATGGGGGCGCTGGCCCTCGTCGATCGCGACGGGGTGTACGGGGCGCCGCGCTTCTATCACGCCGCGGTCAGCGCGGGGATCACCCCGATCGTGGGAAGCGAGATCACGCTCGCCGACGGCGCCCGGCTGCCGCTGCTCGTCGAGGATCGCGAGGGCTATCGCAATCTCTGTCGTCTGATCACCCGCATGAAGCTCGGCGCGCCCAAGGGCGCGGCGGCGATCGCCCTCGACGATCTCGAGCCCTACGCCGACGGTTTGGTCTGTCTCACGGGTGGCGCCCGCGGCCCGCTCGCGCGCCGTCTCGCTCACGGCGATCATGCCGGGGCGGTCGAATGCCTGGCCCAGCTCGTGGGGATCTTCGGTCGCTCGAGCGTCTTCGTCGAGGTCCAGCGCCACCTCGACCGCGAGCAGGAGCGCGTCCTCGGCGGACTCGTGCGCCTGGCCCGAGCCGCTCGGCTGCCGCTCGTCGCGTCGAGCCACCCGCTCTACGCGCGTCCGACCGGCCGCGCGGTGGCCGACGTGTTCACGTGCATCCGCGAGAAGACGGACCTCGATCACGCGGGGACGCGGCTCGCGGCCAACGGCGAGCGCATCCTGCGCTCGGGCGCGGCGATGGCCCAGCGCTTCGCCGATCTTCCCGACGCGCTGGTCAACACCGGTGAGCTGGCCCTCCGCCTGGCCTTCACGCTCAAGGACCTCGGCTATCGATTCCCCGAGTCGCCGCTCCCTCCCGGCCACACCGCGCTCACGTACCTGCGTGAATTGACCGAGGCGGGGGTGCACCGCCGCTACGGGTCCGGCCCGCTCGCCGAGCGCGCGCGGCGTCAGGTGGTCCACGAGCTGGACGTCATCGGCCGCCTCGATCTGCCCGGTTACTTCCTGATCGTGCACGACATCGTCGAGTATTGCCGCGGCCACGACGTGCTCGTCCAGGGGCGCGGCTCGGCCGCCAACAGCGCGGTCTGCTACGCGCTGGGCATCACCGCCGTCGATCCCGTGGGCATGGAGCTGCTCTTCGAGCGGTTCCTCTCCGAGGCCCGCGGCGAGTGGCCGGACATCGACCTCGACCTGCCGAGCGGCGAGCGGCGGGAGTCCGTCATCCAGTACGTCTACCAGCGCTACGGCCGGCAGGGCGCCGGCATGACGGCCAACGTGATTACCTATCGGGGTCGGAGCGCGGCTCGGGAAGTGGGCCAGGCCCTCGGCCTGCCCGGCGAGCTGCAGGATCGGCTGGCCAGCCTGGCCCCGAGCTGGGGCTATCAGGATCCGGAGGACGTGCTCACCAGGCACCTGGCCGAGGCCGGCTGCGATCCGGATCACCCTCGCATCCGCAAGTTCGCCGCGCTGTGGACGCTGATCCAGGACCTTCCGCGTCACCTCGGCCAGCACTCGGGCGGCATGGTCATCGCCGCCCGCCGGCTCGACGACGTGGTGCCGCTGGAGCCCGCCACCATGCCCGGCCGCGTGGTCATCCAGTGGGACAAGGACGATTGCGCGCGGCTCGGGATCATCAAGATCGATCTGCTGGGGTTGCGGATGATGTCGGTGCTCCAGGACGCGATCACCCTGATCGGTGAGCAGGGGGGACGCGTCGACCTGGCCGCGCTGCCCCAGGACGACACGGTGTACGCGTCGCTCCAGCGCGCCGACACGGTCGGGGTCTTCCAGGTCGAGAGCCGCGCGCAGATGGCCACGCTGCCGCGCATCCGCCCGGAGAAGTTCTACGACCTCGTGGTGCAGGTCGCGATCATCCGGCCCGGGCCCATCGTGGGCGACATGGTGCATCCGTACATCCGCCGGCGCCGTGGGCGCGAGCCGGTGAGCTATCCGCACCCGAGCCTGGAACCGATTCTCCGCCGCACGCTCGGGGTGCCTCTCTTCCAGGAGCAACTCCTGCGCATGGCCATGGTGACGGCCGGCTTCAGCGGCACCGAGGCCGAGGAGCTGCGCCGGGCCTTCGGCTTCAAGCGCAGCGAGTCGCGCATGGCCGAGGTCGAGGGCAAGCTCCGCGCCGGGATGGCCCGCCAGGGCATCCACGGCGCCGCCGCCGACCAGATCGCCCACGCCATCACCGCGTTCGCCCTCTATGGGTTTCCGGAGTCGCATGCCTCCAGCTTCGCGTTGCTGGCCTATGCGAGCGCGTATCTGAAGGTCCATCACCCCGCGGCCTTCTACGCGGCGCTGCTGAACAACCAGCCGATGGGGTTCTATCACGCGGCCACCATCGTCAAGGACGCCCAGCGCCACGGGCAGCGCCTGCGCGCGGTGGACGTGACGCGATCGGCGTGGCCGTGCACGGTCGAGGACGGCGCGGTGCGGCTCGGCCTCAACTACGTCAAGGGGCTGCGCGAGCGCGTGGGGCGGGCGATCGTGGCCGCGCGGACGGAGCGGGCCTTCGCCTCGGTGGCCGACGTGGCGCGGCGCGCGGGGCTCGATCGCCACGAGCTGGCCACGCTGGCCGCCCTCGGGGCCTTGGCCGCTCTCGGGGGCACCCGTCGAGGAAACCTATGGACGGTATCCCGGCCGCGACCGGGCGAGCTCTTCGCGGAGACGCCCGAGAGGACGGAGACGAGCCCGCTCCGGGACATGGACGCCGACGAGCGGCTGGGCGCGGATTACGCGGGCAGCGGGGTCACCCTCGGCCCCCATCCGATGGCGCTGCGACGTCCGGCCCTGGCCCGGCTCGCCGGCCATCCGATCCTGAGAGCGTCGGATCTCGCGCGGGGTCGTGACGGCGGCCGCGTGCGCGTCGCCGGCAACGTCATCGTGCGCCAGCGTCCCGGCACCGCGAAGGGGTTCGTGTTCCTGAGTCTCGAAGACGAGACCGGCATCGCCAACGTCATCGTCACTCCGGGCTTGTTCGCGCGGAATCGGCTCGTCCTGGTGACCGAGCCATTTCTGCTCGTGGAGGGAATCTTACAAATCCAGGACGGCGTGGTGTCCGTGAAAGCCGATCGTCTCATCGCCTTGCCCCGCGGCGGGGACCACGTTCCCTCGCACGATTTCGGCTGACCACTCTCGCAGGTTTTTACCCAGCGCTCGGGCGGCAGCGAACTTGCTGTATTGATTGCCGATGGCATCTGTGCATCGGATTCGTCCCCACGAACCCGCCGCGCCCGAGGGCGTGATTGCGTTGCTGGTGCGGCTCGCACGGCTCGAGCTCGAGCTGGGGCTGGCCGAGGCTCGAGACCTCCTCGTCTCGGCCGTGATCGCCGTCGCCGTGGCCCTCGTCGCGGCCATCGTGCTCATCGCGTCGATCGTCGTCCTCATCGCCGGCGCGGTGGCGCCGCTCTTCGGCGTCCCGTGGCTGCATCTCGTGGTCGCGGGCGGCGGTCTCGCGCTGATCTCGCTGGCGGCCATCGCGTGGAGCGCGTGGCGTCTGCGCAAGCTCGATTGGCCCAAACAAACCCTCACTTCCTTCGAGGAGAACTGGCGATGGCTCGCAGCCCAGCTGAGATCCAGGCTGACATTGCGGTGACCCGGCGCCGCGTGGAGCAGCAGCTCGACGCGGTCGAGCGGCGTCTGCCGCGCGGCTGGTGGGTGCCGTACGCGTCGGTCGCGGGCGCGCTCGCCGTCGGCTTGCTGCTGTCGCGCGTTCCCTTCTTCCGGCTCGTCAGCCTCGGGACCCGCGCGGTCCAGACCGGGCTCGCGGTGGCCCCCACCGTGGCTCTGATCCGCCGGTACGTCTCGGAGCGCCGGCGGGAGGACGCCGCCTGAGTGTCCGTCGTGGCTATGCACCCGGCACCACCCTGTGCACCGAGTTCACACCCGACATTGCCGATTCACCGTCCGGGCGTGGAGTCGGCGTGAGCAGCTCACGCATGCTGGAGCTGGATGGGCGCCGGGTCATGATCGGAAACCTCGACGCGGTCCTGTGGCCGGACGACGGCATCACCAAGGCCGAGTTGATCGAGTACTACCTCGACGTGGCCGAGCATCTGATGCCGTTCTTCGCCAACCGGCCGTTCAGTCTCCTGCGCAGCCCGGACGCCGCGCTCGGCGAGTCCGTCTATCAGAAGACCGCCCCCATGGGCCTGCCCACCTGGGTGACGACCCGGCGCATCCGCACCGAACACGCGGCCCTGGGTTACGCGGAGTACTTGGTCGGGACCGACCGCGCCGCCCTCGTCTACCTGCTCAACCTCGGGTACATCTCTCACCATCCCTGGAGCTCGACCGTCGAGTCGATCGATCGACCGGACATGCTGCTGATCGACCTCGATCCGACCGAGATCGCGTTCCGCGAGGTGCGCAACGCCGCCATGCTGGTGCGAGATTTACTCATGACGTTCAAGATCCGCAGCTGGGTGAAGACCTCGGGCGGCGCCGGGCTGCACGTGCTGGCCCCGCTGGCTCCCGTCCACGGCTTCGACGAGGTGCTGGCCGCCGCCGAGACCATCACGCGCATGGCGCGCCAGCGCGAGCCGTCGCTGTTCACCCTCGACATGCGCCGGGCGCGACGGCGCGGCAAGATCCTCATCGACGTGCACCGCAACCACCGCGGGGCCACGCTGGTGAGTCCGTACGCGGTGCGGGAATATCCGGGCGCGCCGGTGTCGACGCCGCTCGAGTGGCACGAACTCGAGCGCGGCATCTATCCCCAGGATTTCCACCTGCGCAACGTCCGCGAACGCGTGGCCCGGATGGGTGACCCGCTCGCCCGCTTCCCGACCACCCGTCAATCCCTCGCGCCTCTGCTCGAGAGCGGACGCGTCCGCCGCGCCCGCCCCATGGCGTAGATCTCGGAGGGGGGCTTCAGCGGCGGAGCAGTTTTCCGACGATGAAGCCGATGCCGATCGTGGCGGCGAGCGCCTGTAGCGGGTGGCTGCGGACGAAATCGCGGACGTCGCCGACCCAGCCGTCGGCCCCGCGGATCAGGTCGTGGGCTCGATCGAAGGCCTCGGTGACTCGTTGCTGCACGACGGCGCTCGCGCGCTCCGCGGCGTCCCGCGCCGTGCGCACGATGGTGGGCGGCTGGGTCTCGTTGGTGTCGATGCGTTCCCAGGCCATGCGGGTTCTCCTTTCGCCGCTCCCGGATGGGCGGCGGTCTATTTCAGCTCGTGAAGGGCCTGGATGCGCTCGTCCGTCGCGGGGTGAGTGGCGAAGAAGCCGCCCGAGCTGCCGCCCTCGACGCGCATGAGCCATGTCAGGGTGTCGGCCATGATCTCGCGCCGGTAGCCGGCGCGCTGGAGGATAACGGCTCCCTGACGGTCGGCGGCGTACTCCTCGGTCTGGGTGTAGCGATTGAGGACGAGTTGGCCGGCCAGCGGAGTGACCGCGCTGCTGCCGGGGAACACCTGCTCGAGCAGCGCGATGCCGATCTTGACGCCGGTCCCCAGCGTCTGGGCTTTGGCGACGTGGCCCAGGTCCTCGTGCGCGAGCTCGTGGGCGAGCACACCGCGCAGCTGGTCGTCGTTGGCCTTTTCGAGAAGGCCCCGGGTCACGATGAACTGGCCGCTACCGGCGTTGGCCGCGTTGATGTGATCGTCGTCGGCGAGCGCCACGCGGATCTTGTCAGACGGCAGGGGATGATTCATCCCCTTCACCAGCGGAAGCATCACGCGCTGGAGCCGGTCGACCTGAGCCTGATCGACGCGCCGGGCGGCGGTGGGCGTCTTCGCCGCGGGCGCCGCGTCGCCGGTGCCGGGCGAGACTCCGAGCCACGCCGCCACGCCCACGCAGCCGACGAGCAGGCTCGCCAGCGTCAGGGGCAGCAGTCGTCGTTTCACGCGCCCGACGACCCTTCGTCTTCGACGGATGAATCGTGAGTCAGCGCGTCGAGCAACGCTTCGCCGCACATGTCGCGGCGGGTGGCGTCTTCACCACCGAAGAACGCGATGTGGCGATCGATGTCGCGTGGATGATCGGCCTTGAACAGGTCGCGGGCTCGTGGCTGTTCGTGTTCCATGGTCATAGGACGTGTCTCCGTCATCGGAATTCTCCCCGTCGTGTTTTGGCGTTCTGCGCTCACAACCAATGCAGTGCGGATGCCACGGACCTGCGGCCTGACCTTGTGACGTTTGCAGCATTTTGATAGCCGGAGGGGTAACCCGTGGGAAATTCCTCCACGAATACGCGGTACAAGTTTCATCAGGCAACCGTCAGTGAGCTGACGCGCCCCTTCCGCCGATCGAACTCCAACTCTCTGAAATGACTGGCCCGAGTGCCCGCGCGGGAAGGTTGGCATGACGAGTGCGATGGACGGGGCCGGTCGGAACGGAGGGAAGACCGATGCGATCGATCAAGGGAGAGCTGGAGCTGAAGCGCAGCGCGCTCAGTAGTGCGATTCAGGAAAGCATAGATTCGACCCGTGATGCCGACAAGCGCCGGGACATGAGCAAGGATCCCTACGGCAGCGCCTCGCTCACGCACGACGACGAGGTGGCCGTGACCATGGTCGACCGGCGGGCGCGGGAGCTTGCCGAAGTGAACCGGGCGCTGGAGGACATCGAGGCCGGACGCTACGGCGTGTGCCGTGAGTGCGGCGAGGCGATCGCCGCAGCCCGGCTCAAGGTGTTGCCTTTCGCCATCCGGTGCGTGGCCTGCCAGGCCAGCCTGGAGATCGCGCGCCGCGCGGCGTGAGCGCCGGCGTCGCCCTGACGTTGACACGGTCCAACGTGACGCGGTTTACTCTTGGAGCTAATGGCCTGAGATATCCAGTCGTGAGGGTGCCGTGAGCCGAATCAGACGCGACCAGACGAAGGGCGGCAAAATTCTCGTCGTCGACGACGAACCGACCGAGCGCGAGGGCCTCGCTCGCCTGGTCGGTCAATGGGGCTACGAGGTGGAGACCGCGAGCTCCGGTGAGGAGGCCCTGAGCCTCATCGAGTCCCAGCATCCCGCGGTGGTGCTCACCGACTTGGTCTTGCCCGAGATGGACGGGCTGACCCTGCTGCAAAAGCTCAAAGACACGGGGCGCCCGCCCGCCGTGCTCCTGATCACCGGGCACGGCACGGTCGAGACCGCGGTCGAGGCGATGCGGCATGGCGCGTTCGATTACCTGACCAAGCCCGTGGACGCCACCCGCTTGCAGATCCTGCTCGAGAAGTCGATCGAGCAGGAGTCGCTGTCCCGCGAGGTCAACTTCCTGCGCCACCAGCTGCGGCAGAAGGGCAGCTTCGGCCAGCTCGTGGGGCAATCGAAGGGCATGCAGGAGGTCTATCGCTGGATCGAGCTGGCCGCGACCAGCACTGCCCCCGTCTTGGTCTACGGCGAGAGCGGAACCGGCAAGGAGCTGGTAGCCCGGACCATCCACGACCTCTCCAACCGACGCAACAAGCCGTTCGTGGCCATCAACTGCGCGGCCATCCCCGAGACCCTGATCGAGAGCGAGCTGTTCGGTCACGAGCGCGGGGCCTTCACCGGCGCCACCGAGCGGCGTCTCGGCTGCTTCGAGCTGGCCGATAGCGGCACGCTCTTCCTCGACGAGATCGCGGAGATGGACAACTCCACCCAGGCCAAGCTCCTGCGCGTGCTGCAAGAGGGCAGCTTCCGCCGGGTGGGCGGCGGCAAGTCCGAGGTCCAGGTCGACGTGCGGGTGGTCGCCGCCACCAACCGGGTGCCCAGCGACGCGATGTCGCAAGGGCAGCTGCGCGAGGACCTGTTCTACCGGCTCAACGTGTTCGCGATCGCGCTGCCCCCGCTGCGCGATCGGAAGGAAGACATTCCGCTGCTGGTCCGCACCTTCGTCGAGGAGTTCAATCGGCAGGACAGCCGGCAAATCCGCGGGCTGACCCCCGAGGCGGAGCGCGCCATGGAGCAGTACCGCTGGCCGGGCAACGTCCGTGAGGTGCGTAACGTGGTCCAGCGCGCGGTCGTGCTCGGCGGCACCGGACTCATCGACGTCGAGCACCTTCCCGAGAACGTGTTCCGCACGGCCGCGCCGTCCGCCCCCGCGGCCACCGGCGTCACCCCGATCCGCGAGATGGAGCGCGAGATGATCATGCGCGCCCTCGAGGAGACGGGACAGGACAAGCGGCGCGCCGCCGCGCTGCTGGGCATCAGCCTCAAGACCCTCTACAACAAGCTCGCGAAGTATGGCATCCAGGCGGTCAAGTCCGCACGCATCACCTGAACTCGAGTATTGTCGAGGGACGCCACGGCTTTGCCGGGGCGTCCCGAGCCACCAATGGGGGGATTGGGGGGCGCCCGGAGCCCCCCATTTGATCGAATGCCGCCGCCGCGCGAGGACCTCGACCGCATCCTGCACGACCTGAGAGGACCGCTGAACTCGATGGTCATGCACGTCGAGGTCCTCAAGCGCGCGCTCGCCGAAGATCCGGACGCGCTGGCCAGCGTCGCCGCCATTCAGGGGGAGCTGGCCCGCCTGACCCGCATGCTGCCCGCGGCGTTCGACGTGCTCGCGCTCGAGCGCGGCGAGAGTGCACGGGTCAGTCTGCGGGCTCTCGTGGACCGGGCGCTGGTCGAGCACCGGCTGGCGAAGGTCCAGGTGCTGGACGGCGCGTGGCCGGAGGTCGACGGCGACGGGGACCTGCTGGTGCTGGCGATCGCGCACCTCGTGCGCAACGCGCTCGCGGCGACCAGCGCCGCCGGCCGCGAGGATCCACCGCCGCGGATCGGAGTCGAGACCGGCGAGCCCGGGCGCGTGACCCTCGTCGTTCGCGACTGGGGCACCGGCTTCAAGAAGACCAACCCCACAGTCCTCGTGCGCCTGGCCGGCGTGGGACTGCTCACGGTCGAGCGCGTGGCCCGCCTACACGGCGGCCACCTGAGCTTCGCGTCGCCGGGCGACGGGGCCGAGGTCAGGCTGACGCTACCGGCCTGAGCCGGGCGCGCGCGCGCGGCACCGCGAGCACCCCGACGGACTCGTCGGCCGCGAACAGCGCGTGAGAGAGATCGGCGTAGGGCATGGCCTCGTAGACCGCCTCGCACAGCAGCCGCTCTTCCGGTCCACCGATCGCGGTCTCCAGCGGCTCCAAAGTTTCGAGCACGTCCGGCAGCCGCCGCCGCCCGAGGGCCAGCAGCGTGTCGGCCTGGGCCACGATCACGCCGGTGCCGGCGAGGAAGCCGTCGGCGCGAAGCACCGCGGCCTCGGCGAAGCTCGGCCGCCGGATGAACCGCCGCACCGCGCGCACGCCAAAGCGCTCCACTCCCGGCATGATCTCTCCCGGTTGCACCCAACCTCGCGGCCGAATGCACGGAGGCGCCAGACCGATGACGACGGGGAGGTCCCCGCGGCTGGCGACCGCCGCGGCAGCGGTCTCGACGGTCGCAAGGAACTCGGGCTCGTCCTGACCGCTGGCGTCGGGAGGCAGCACGACCACGATCGCCTGGGGATCCCGCCGGATGATCGCCAGCAGCGGCAGGAAGATTTCCGCCGCGCTCCCGCGATACGCGGGCTGGACCACGCGCCGCACACCGTCCAGCCCGTCGAGGTCGTGCTCGTGCCCGCGCGCGAGCACCGCGACGAGTCGGTCGGCGGCGAACAGGGCGCCCGCTCGATCGACAATCGCGGACAGCGGCGCCGGGTTGAAAGAACGGCGACGAGAAAGCAGAAAACGCCAGGGTCGTCGACCACGCGCGCCGACCGGCACGATGCCCCAGAGTCGATCGGCGAGGGCCGCGTGAGGTCGAGTGGCGAGAGCGGAATTTTCCATGTTCGTTCGGACGAGGTGAGCTAGGTGCAGTCGCTGTGCCACAATGAACGACCAGACGTGCACGTAACCCTTACTCTCGACGAGGCGCCAGCATGTTCGACTTGAAAGGCAGAGTAGCGGTGGTGACCGGCGGCAACGGCGGCATCGGCCTCGGCATGGCCCGGGGACTCGCGATGGCCGGAGCGCGGGTGGCGATCGCCGCGCGCAACGCCGAGAAGTCACGAGCCGCGGTCGAGAGTCTCACACGCGCGGGGGCCGAGGCCATCGCGGTCCAGGTCGACGTGGCCGACGAGGCCTCGGTGGACGCGGCGATCCGATCCGTGGTTGACCGGCTGGGCCGCCTCGACGTGCTCGTCAACAACGCGGGCATCAACATCCGCAAGCCGCCCCAGGACTACACGCTGGCCGAGTGGCGGAGCGTGATCGACACCAATCTGACCAGCGCCTTTCTCTGCTCGCGCGCGGTCTATCCGATCATGAAGGCGGCCGGCGGCGGCAAGATCATCAACATCGGGTCGATGATGTCCATCTTCGGCACCGCGTTCGTCGCCGCCTATTCCGCGAGCAAGGGTGGGATCGTTCAGCTCACCAAGTCCCTGGCCGCGGCGTGGGCCCGCGACAACATCCAGGTCAACGCGGTGCTCCCGGGCTGGATCGACACCGAGCTGACGCAGAACGCCCGCCGGGAGATCCCGACCCTGCACGACTCGGTGCTGCGGCGCACGCCCGCCGGCCGCTGGGGCGAGATGGACGACATGGCCGGCGTCGCCGTCTTCCTGGCCGCGCCCGCCTCGGACTTCGTGACCGGCACGGCGATCCCGGTCGACGGCGGCTTCGCGATTCAGGGGTAGCCGAAGCGGTCAGCCCTCCTCCGAGGTTTACGGGAGGTGCCAGCGGGCGGGAGGTTCACGGATGAGGCGGTTGGCGTCTTCGGGGCCCCAGGAGCCAGCGTCGTAGTTGGGGAACTGTGGGGGTGGTGAAGTGATCCACCCGCGCATGACGGGGGTGAGGATGTCCCAGGCTTGCTCGACCCAGTCGCCGCGGGCGTAGAGGGTGGCGTCGCCGTGGATGGCGTCGAGGAGGAGGCGCTCGTAGGCCTCGGGCGGCCGGCCGCCGAAGACCTCGCCGTAGCGGAAGTCGAGGGTGACGGGCGCGAGCTTCATGTCCGGCCCCGGCGTCTTGGCGATCACGGTGAGCGCGATGCCCTCGTCGGGCTGGATGCGGATCACCAGGACGTTGGGCGCCACCCCCGACGGGTCACGGCGGAAGATCATGTGCGGGGTGCGGTGAAACGTCACCGCGATCTCGCTCACGGTGGCGGCCAGGCGCTTGCCCGTGCGCAGGTAGAAGGGCACGCCGGCCCAGCGCCAGTTGTCGACGAGGAGCTTCAGGGCCACGTACGTCTCGGTCGACGAGTCCGGCGCGACCCCTTTCTCCTGGCGATAGCCGGGGACCGGCCGTCCGTCGACGTGGCCCGGCCCGTACTGGCCGCGCACCGCGACCTCGTCGACGCGCCGAGGATCGATGGGACGGATGGCCCGGAGGACCTTGTTCTTCTCGTCGTGGACGGGGGCGGCGTCGAACGTCACCGGCGGCTCCATGGCGATCAGGCAGAGGACCTGCAGCAGGTGGTTCTGCACCATGTCGCGCAGGGAGCCCGCTTCCTCGTAGTAGGCGCCGCGTCCCTCGACCCCGAGGGTCTCGGCCACCGTGATCTGCACGTGGGCCACATGGGTGCGGTTCCACAGCGGCTCGAGGATGCCGTTGGCGAAGCGGAACACGAGGATGTTCTGGACCGTCTCCTTGCCGAGATAGTGATCGATCCGATACACCTGATCCTCGCGGAAGGCTTCGGCGAGCAGGCGGTTCAGCGCGCGGGCGCTCTCGGCGTCGTGACCGAAGGGCTTTTCGATGACGATGCGCGTCCAGCCGTCCCCCTCGCGGGCCAGTCCCGTGCTTCCCAGATGCCGAATGATGGGTTCGTAGAGGCTCGGCGGCGTCGCGCAGTAGAACAGGCGGTTCTTGGGACCTCCGTGCCGGGTCTCGATGTCGGTCAGCGCCTGGTCGAGCTGCTGGCAGCACGCGGGCTCGGTGGGATCGGCGGGCACGTAGGACAGGGCCGCGGCGAAGCGCTCCCACACGGCCTCGGACGGCGGCTGGATGCGCGCGAACTCCGTCACCGCTTCCCGCATGCGCGTGCGGAACTCGTCGTCGGTCATGGCCGTGCGTCCGGTGCCGATGATCGCGAAGGGCTCGGGCAGGGTGCGCGCGGCGTAGAGACTCCACAGCGCGGGGATGAGCTTGCGGCGGGCCAGGTCGCCCGAGGCGCCGAAGATGACCAGGGAAAACGGCTGATCCGTGGGCGGCATCACGAGGTCCCCGAGCAGGGTTCACGCAGCGCCTCCAAGGCCAGGACCTTGGCGAGCCGGCGCACGTGGCGCTCCGCGTGCGAGAAGCGCGCGGCGAGGAAGGTCCGGGCCAGCGTGATGGCCGACGGGAGGCTGACCACGGCGGTGCCGAGACAGAGCACGTTGGCGTCGTCGTCCTCGCGCGATTGCCGCGCCGTGAAGAGATCGTGGCAGAGGGCGGCTCGCACGCCGCGCACCTTGTTGGCGGCGATCGACACGCCAGCGCCGCTGCCGCAGATCAAGATGCCGGCGTCGACCAGACGATCGCGGACGGCGACCCCGACCAGCCGCGCGCAGTCTGGGTAGTCAACGGGATCCGTCGAGTGAGTGCCGAGATCGACGACCTCGTGGCCGTCCTCGGCGAGCGCGTGGATCAGCTCGGCCTTGTAGGGGAATCCCCGGTGATCGCAGCCGAGCGCGATGCGCACGGGTTCACCGCCGGGCCTGGCCGGTGCGCTCCGGTGACAGGAGCGACGCGGCGGCGCGATCGACGATCCACGTCAGCGCGCCGTCGGTGGGCCGGATCATGCTGCCGGGTAGGATGGCGCCGTCGGTCAGCGTCGCCTTGACGACCTTGGCCTTCTCCGCGCCCGAGATCAGGAAGATCACGCGGGCCGCCGCGTTGAGGGTGGGAATCGTCAGCGTCAACCGCTGGGGAATGCGCGCGGCGGCGGCGTGCACGGCGACCACCGTGCGGAAGATCTCCTTGGAGGCCGGCGAGCCCGGGAACAGCGACGCGGCGTGGCCGTCGAGCCCGAGGCCGAGCAGGACGAGATCGAAGCGCGGCACGCCCCCGCGCTTGGTCTGAAATACCGTGGCCAGCGTCCGCGCGTATTCCGCCGCCGCTTCTTCGGGATCGGCTTCGCCGCGCATCCGATACACGCGCTCGGGGGACATGCCGACCTTCGAGAGCAGGGCCTCGCTCGCCATCCGGTAGTTCGATTCGGCGTGGTCGGGCGGCACGCAGCGTTCGTCGCCGAAGAAGACGAACGTCTTGTCCCACGGCACGCGATCGACCAGCGGGGGAGCGGCCAGGCGCATGTAGGTCTCGCGTGGCGTGCCGCCGCCCGCGAGCACGAAGGTGAACCGTCCGTGTTCGGCGACGGCGGCCACCGCGGCCTCCGCGATGGCCCGGGCTGCGGCGTCGGCCAGCGCCGGCCCGTCGTCCACGAGCGTGAGTCCCGGCCACTGGTCCATAGCCTGATGATATCAGGCGTGGCGACGTTGCCACGTCGACGTGATGGCGAGGAACCCGGGGTAAGATACCTGCCCATGGCGGAGACGTGGGAAGTCCTCACCCTGCGCGGCTTGTCGGCGACCGACGAGCGCGCCGAGGAGTTCACGGGGACGCTGGTCATCCACCGGGTGGGCACGGGCGAGCCCGTCGAGTCGGTCTCCGTGCGCGTCAAGCGCTCGGTCCTGGTCGAGCTGCACGACACGCTGGGCCGCCTGCTCGCCCGCTCCGTCGGCTTCCGTCCGAAGAAATCGTGATGCGAACCGCGGGCTGGTCGCTCCGGCCGCGGCGAGCGAACGTTCAGAACCTTGAAGGGAGAGCGTGATGACACGACTTCGCGTGCTGAGCCCGGTGGGGGAGGCCCTGCAGGAGAACGTGGCCGCGCCGGGGCTGCCGACGAGTCTCGCCGGCCGTACCGTCGGCTTCATCGACAACACCAAGCACAACTTCGACCGGCTGGCCGACGAGATCGGGGGCATCCTGCGCGAGCGCCACGGCGTCAAGGACGTGGTGCGCCGGCGCAAGGCCAACGCGTCCACGCCGGCGGCTCCCGAGATCCTGGTCGAGCTGGCGAAGACGTGCGACGTGGTCTTCGCCGGCTCCGGCGATTGAGGGTCCTGCACGTCGTGGAGTCTCCACGACGCCGTCGAAGTCGCCAAGGTCGGCACGCCCGCCGGTCTGATCGGAACCACGGCCTTTCAGGGACTCGCGGTCAGTGAGCTGCAAGCACTCGGGATGACCGGGCTGCCGCTGCTGGTCGTCCAGCATCCGCTCGGCGGCGAGCAGCCCGAGTCCGTCGTCCGCCGCGCCCATCAAGCCGTCGAGCAATTGCTCGCCCTGCTCGGCACCGCGCCGGCCGAAGATGCGCCCGCGCACAGGATGGACACTCAGGCTGAACACGCGCTCACGCACGCGGCGGCCGTCTCACGTGAATCGAGATCGATCGAGGTCGACCCCGAAGACGTGCTCGCGGAGTTCGCGGCGCGTGAATGGTGCGACGGGTTACCAGTGGTCGCGCCGACCGAGGCGCGCGTGTCCGAGATGCTCGGTGGCAGGGACGGCGCGCGGTCACTGGGCGCGGTGCCGCCGCTGTGGCGCCAGGCCACGCTCGAGAAGCTCGCGGTCAACGCGGTCATGGCGGGCTGCGAGCCCGCGTACTTTCCGGTGGTTGTCGCCGCGGTCGAGGCGATGCTCGATCCCTCGTTCAACTGCTACGGCGTGCAGGCGACGACCCATCCGGTGGCGCCGCTCGTGATCGTCCACGGCCCGCGCGCACGGGCCATCGGCGTGCACGGTGGCAGCGGCTGTCTCGGTCCGGGCTTCCGCGCCAACGCGACCATCGGCCGCGCGATCCGCTTGATCATGCTCAACGTCGGCGGCGCCTGGCCCGGCCGCCACGACATGGCCACGCAGGGGAGTCCGTCGAAGTTCTCGTACTGCCTCGCCGAGAACGTCGAGGCGTCGCCGTGGGGACCGTGGCGCGAGGACGATTCGGTCACGGTCTTCGGCGGCGAGCCCCCGCACAACGTCAACGACCACGTGTCCACCACGGCCTCGGGCATTCTCACGACCGTGGCGAAGACCGCGGTCGCGCCGGGATCGAACGTGGGCTGGATTCTCTCTCAGAGCCAGCTCTTGGTCGTGCTCGGCCCCGAGCACGCCGCCACCATCGCCGGCGACGGCCTCAGCCGCGCCGACGTCCAGCGCTTCGTCTACGAGCACGCGCGCCTGCCGCTCTCCACGCTCAAGCTCGGCGGCATGTGGGGCATGCACGACTGGCCCGCCTGGATGCACGCGGTCCGCGACGGGCACGCGCTGATGCCCGCCGTCGCCTCCACCGACGACATCTTCGTGATCGTCGCCGGCGGCCACGGGAAGCACTCCGCGGTGATTCCGAACTGCGCGTTCAGCCGCGCGGTGACGATGACGATTGATTGAGATGGGGGGCCCCTACGGCTCCCCCCATACCCCCCCGAGGCGTGTCACGCCCCGGCGGAGCCGGGGCGTGTGTCTGCTACTTCGGCTTGCCCAATCCCTGCCGATGGGTATCACGCCCCGGTTGGGCGGGGGCGTGTGTCTTACTCGGGCTTACGCTCCATCCCGCTTGTATCGGCCGGCGGCGGTGATCTCGGCGACGGTGCCGTCGGGGGCGCGGAACTTCAGGGCGCCTTCGCCGGGCTCGGAGAGGATCGTGCCGCCGAGGGCGCGGATCTTCTCGGCGGCGGCTTCGCGGTCTTCGACTTCGATGCCCCAGTGGTGGATGCAGGGGCCGGGGCCCGCGAGCTGGGCTTCCTCGACCTGCTCGCTGTCGTAGACCATCAGGGCGAGATCGATGGTGCCGTCGGTCATGTGGCGCGAGACGTGGCCGCGCGCGTGGCCCGTGCGGACCTGGCGAAATCCGAACACCTCCTCGTAGAACTTCGTCGCCTGTTCGAGATCGTTGACCTTGAGGGCGATGTGGGCGATGCGCGACATGACGACCTCCTTGATCAAGATGGGGGGCCCCTTCGGCTCCCCCCATACCCCCCCGATGCGTCTCACGGCCCGGCAGTGCCGGGCCGTGCGCCTGCAGACTCCTCCTCGGGCTCTGCAGACTCCGCGGGCTCTGCAGCCCGGGCGTTCCGGCGTGTATCATCACGGCCTGTCGGAGCCTCGTCAAGCCGAGCGCTCACGCAATCAGGGAGGAGTCGAGCCATGAAGATCGGATTCATCGGCACCGGGACGATGGGGCAACCGATGGTGCGGAACCTCATCGCCAAGGGTTTTGGCGTGATCGCGTACGACGTCGTGCCGCCGGCGCTCGACGCGGCGGTCAAGCTCGGCGCCACCGCGTGCGGCTCGGCCGCCGAGGCGGCCAAGCAGTCGGATCTCGTGGTCACCATGCTGCCGTCGTCGAGTCACGTCGAGGCGGCGTATCTCGGAGCGGGCGGTGTGCTCGGGGGCGTGGACAAGGGACGGCTCTGCGTGGACATGTCGACGATCGAGCCCGCGGTGTCCCAGCGCGTGGCCGCCCGCCTCAAGGAGCGCGGGGTGCGCTTCATGGACGCGCCGGTGTCCGGCGGGGTCGGCGGCGCCGAGAAGGCCACGCTGGCGATCATGGTCGGGGGCGACGCGGCCGATCTCGAAGAGGCGCGGCCGGCGCTGGCCGCGATGGGCGCCAACATCATTCACGTCGGACCGGTGGGCGCCGGCGAAGTCGCCAAGCTCTGCAACAACCTCATTGCGGGTGTCGCAATGGTCGCTGTCAGTGAGGCGTTCAGGATCGCCGAGGGCTTCGGCGTGGACCCGAAGATCCTGACCAGCGTGATCGCGAAGTCGTCTGGCAACACGTGGGCGATGGAGGTCGCCCATCCGGTGCCGGGGATGGTGCCGACCGCGGCGTCGAGCCGTGACTACGAGAACGGGTTCATGACCGACCTGATGGCGAAGGACCTCGGGCTCGCCGTCAACGCCGCGCGCGAGCTGCGCGTGCCCGTCACCGTCGCTCCGGCCGCGCAGCAGCTCCTGCGCCTGGCGTCGTCGCACGGCTACGGCCGCAAGGACTTCTCGTCGGTGTACCAGTTCCTCAAGCCGTCGAGCGACAAGGCGCCGGTGTAGGAGCACCATGTCGGTAGAATCGCCGGTGCTATACTCGCGGCCGGACGGAGGGTGAGAAATCTCGCATGAGCAAAATACTGAAGATCATCCCCGAGCGGTGCACCGGGTGTCTGCGGTGCGAGCTGGCGTGCTCCTACATGCAGACCGGCGAGTATCAGCCGGCGAAGTCGGTCATTCGCGTCTCGCCGTTCGAGGGCCACACCTCGTACGCGCCGTACACGTGCACGCAGTGCGCGGAAGGCTGGTGCATGACGGCGTGCCCCGTGGGCGCGATCACCATCAACGGCGCCGGGGCCAAGGACGTGATCGACGATCTCTGCGTGGGCTGCAAGCTCTGCACGATCGCCTGCCCGTACGGGACGATGTTCTACGATCCGGACACGCGCAAGGCCTTCAAGTGCAACCTCTGCGGCGGCGCGCCGGCCTGCGCGGACGCGTGCCCGACCGCGGCCATCCTCTACGAAGACGTGCCCACCGAGGACTGGCTCGCCGCGTTCGCCGGTGAGCGCTTCGAGCGCGTGCTGGCGGGGGAACGTTAAATGGCGACGCGACATCTCATCATCGGCGGCGGCACCGCGGGCATGAACGCGATGCGCGCGATCCGCGAAGAAGAGGGCGAGCGCTCGGAGATCACGCTGGTCAGCGCCGAGAAGCCGTACTCGCGCATGGTGCTGCCGTACTACCTCGACCGCTCGATCGCCGAATCCCACGTCTTCACCGCGACGGCGGCCGTGCTGGGCCAGTGGGGCGTGAAGACGCACGTTGGGCGGCGGGCCGCTCACCTCGATGTCAAGGCGAACGTCTGCACGCTCGACGACGGGACCAAGGTCGAGTACGACGACTGCTTGATCGCGACCGGCTCGTCGCCGGTGCGCGCGCCCGTGCCCGGGGCCGACGGCGCGAACGTCCACTCGTTCTGGACCCTCGATCAGTGCCGCAACCTCATCGCCCAGACGAAGGCCGGCAGCCACGTGGTGATGGTGGGCGCCGGCTTCATCTCGTTCACGATCCTGAACTCGATCCTGGCCCTCGGCGCCAAGCTCACGATCGTGGAGATCGCGCCGCGCATCCTGCCGCGCATGATCGACTCCGTCGGCGCCGGGCTGACCGAGAAATGGCTCAAGCGGCACGGCGTGGACGTCCGCGCCGGCGCCAACCTCACCAAGATCGAGGACGCCAAAGGACGCAAGCGCCTGGGCTTCAAGACCGGGTCTGACCTCCAGGCCGACGTCGTGATCATGGCGACCGGCATCAGGACGAACCTCGACTGGTTGAAGGACTCGGGCATCACGATCAACCGCGGCGTGGTGGTCGACAGCCACCTGCGCAGCAACGTCCCCAACGTCTACGCCGCGGGAGACATCGCCGAGGGCCTGGATCGCATTTCCGGCCACTCCGACATCCACGCGATCGAGCCGACCGCTCAGGAGCACGGCCGGGTGGCCGGCGCCAACATGGCGGGCAAGGACGTCAGCTATCACGGCAGCGTGCTGATGAACATCGTCGAGGTCTGCCACCTCGACATCGCCTCGTTCGGAGCGTGGGACGATGCCAAGGCCGAAGCCATTTCCGGCCTCAAGCCCGACCGCCCCGCCTATCGCAAGCTGCTCTTCACGGGCAACCGGCTCACCGGGGCGATCATCCTCGGCCCGTCGAAGGACATCTGGACGACCAACGACGTCGGCATGCTCAAGGGCCTGGTCCAGAGCGGAGTGTCGCTGGCCCGCTTCAAGGATCACCTGCGGCGGAATCCCTTCGACGTCAAGCCCGTGTTCATCGCGTCGAACACCACCAGCGTGCTGCTCCCCGAAACCGTGCTGGGGCGCCCGTCGAAGGCGCCGGCCGGCACCCCGGTGGCCGTATGACTCCGACAACCGTCGCCGCTCGCACACCGAAGACCACGACGACCGCGCGCCCCTCCGCCTACGCGGGCCAGCTCCTGCGCGTCGACCTCACGAAGAAGAAGTGCTGGGGCGAGCCGTGGAGCCCCGACGACATGCGCGAGCAGCTCGGCGGGGTCGGTCTCGGCGCGATGATCCTCTATCGCGAGACCGCGACGAAGGGCGGCAAGGGCAACGTGTCGTGGGATCACCCGGACAACCGGCTGGTCCTCGCCACCGGCCCGCTGGCCGGCCTGCCCGTGTGGGGCACCGGCGCGCTGACCGTGATCACGATCGGCGCCGGCACCAACGGCCCGACGTCCACGCAGGCCAACGGCTTCTTCGGGACGAACCTCAAGTACTGCGGCTACGACGCGATCGTCATCCAGGGTCAGTCGAAGGACTGGGTCTATCTCTACATCAACGACGACGTGCTCGAGCTGCGCGACGCCAAGCCGCTGCTGGGCCAGGACACCTGGGAGACGCAGGACTCGCTCAACCGCGAGCTGGGCCTGTCCGGCCACCAGCTCTCGGTGTACTCGATCGGACCCGCCGGCGAGAACCTCGTGAAGTTCGCGGCCATCCAGGGCGACTACGGTCACGTCGCGTCCAAGAACGGCGTGGGCGCGGTGATGGGCAAGAAGAAGCTGAAGGCGGTGGCCATCGTCAAGGGCACGAAGTCCCTCCGCGCCGCCGACTACCGCGCCGTCGTGCAGGCCGCCGACGACATCGCCCACGAGCTGAAGACCGATCCGTCGTCGAAGTCGCTCTACGAGTACGGCACGCTGCCCGGCGTGGTGAACCTGGGCCGGCTCGGCGCGCTGCCGATCAAGAACTACACGACCAACGTCACCGACGTGGACATGTCGCAGTGGGAAGCGCCCAAGCTCCGCGAGGGCTTCGACCATCGCGGCCACCAGTGCAACGCGTGCGGCATGCACCACTGCCACATGCAGGTCATTCGCAGCGGCGATTTCAAGGGCCAGGTCGTCGACGAGCCCGAGTACGAGGGATGGTCGGGCGCGGGGTGGGCGATCGGCGCCACCGATCAGCAGGGGATCTCCTGGCTCAACACCCAGCTCGATCGCGCGTGTCTCGACGTCAACGAGTTCGGCTGGATGTGCGGCTGGGTGATGGAGTGCCAGGAGCGCGGGCTCATCACCAAGGAGCAGCTCGGCTTCGAGCTGAAGTGGGGCGACATCAAGGGCGCCGATCGGTTGATCCAGCTGATCAGCCGGCGCCAGGGCTTCGGCAACATCCTCGGCGAGGGCGTCAAGCGCGCCGCCGAGAAGCTCGGCGGCCAGGCCAAGGACGCGGCCATCTACACCGAGATCGGCGCCGCGCCGCGTGGCCACGATCACCGGGCTCGCTGGGACGAGATGCTCGACACGTGCACGGGCTCGACCGGCACCCTCGAGAGCGGCGTTCCGGTGCAGCTGGCCGAGCTGGGGCTGCCGACGCGGATCAATCCGTTCAACGGTGAGGAGGTCACACGCCAGGTCGTCGGCCTCCGCGGGCGACGTCATTTCGAGGACTCGCTCGGGATCTGCATCTTCACCGGCCGCACACGGATCGAGAATCTCTGCCGCGCGCTGGGCGCAGCCACGGGCTGGTACTACACCTTCGACGAGGCCATGCGCTTCGGCCGCCGCACCGCGGCGATCCTGCGAGCCGTGCGGTTGCGCTGCGGGATCGGGCCCGACGTCGAGAAGCCGTCGACGCGCTATGGCTCGACGCCCCACGACGGCCCGGCCAAGGGCCAGGCGATCAGCGCCCAGTGGGACAAGATGATCGAGCTCTGGTACTCGGGGGTCGGCTACGACCGCAAGACCGGCAAGCCCCTGCCGCAGACGCTGAAGGACCTCGGCCTCGACTGGCTCGCCAAGGATCTCTGGGGCGGCAAAGCCTGACGCAAAAATCGCCCTTGTTGCGCGATCGCCCTTGACCGAAGTCGCATCCGCATGATACTTAACGGCGGCGCGGCCGCCGTTAAGACGCCTATCCACCCGCCGCGCCCGGGGGACGCATGGCGCATGTCATCGGCTTCATCGGCCTCGGCATTATGGGCCGTCCCATGGCCCGAAACCTCCTCAAGGCCGGCCATTCGCTGATCGTCCACAGCCGGAGCCGTGGTCCCGTGGACGAGCTGGTGGCGGCCGGGGCCAAGGCCGGCACCTCTCCGAAAGACGTCGCGAGTCGTTCGGACGTGCTCATCACGATGTTGCCGAATTCCCCCGACGTCGAACTGGTCGCTCTCGGCAAGGACGGCATCATCGAGGGCGCTCGTCCAGGGCTGATTTACATCGATATGTCGACCATTTCGCCACTGGTCAGTCAGAAGGCGGCTCAGGCCCTCGAGGCCAAGGGCGTCCGCATGCTGGACGCGCCGGTGTCGGGTGGTGAGAAGGGCGCGATCGACGGCGCGCTCTCGATCATGGTGGGCGGCGATCAGGCCGTGTTCGACCAGGTGCTGCCGATCCTCCAGGCCATGGGCAAGACCATCACCCGTCTGGGTCCGCTCGGCTTCGGCGGCTTCACCAAGCTCGCCAACCAGATCATCGTGGCCGTCAACCTGACCGCGCTCGGCGAAGCGCTCACGCTGGCCAAGAAGGCCGGGCTCGATCGCGAGCTGACCCTCAAGGCCCTGGCCGGTGGGCTGGCCGGGTCGAAGTGTCTGGAGCAGAAGACACCGAACTACGTCGCGGGAAGCTACAAGCCCGGGTTCAAGATCGACCTGCACTTCAAGGACCTCGGGCTCATCATGGAATCCGCGCGAGCGCTCGGGGTGCCGCTGCCGGCCACGGCGGTGGTCCAGGAGCTGTTCAGCGCGCTACGCGTCAAGGGCCGCGGCGAGCTCGACCACTCCGCGGTCATCACGCTTCTGGAAGACCTCGCGGGCCTTCCCGCGTGAGGGCGACCGTCGACCGCATCGGCCAGGACTCGCAGGGGCGCTCCACCAAGGTCCAGATCCGTCGGATCAAGAAGGGCGATCTCTCGCGTGTCCGCGACGTGCTCGAGCAGACCTTCGGCGATTTCTTCGAGCGGCAGCTCGGCACCCGCCCCCGCCAGCCGTTCCAGGGCGCCCAGTACGTCCATCACCGCTGGCTGGTCGAACCGTGGGGATGCTTCGTCGCCGAGGAGGATCAGCAGAAGCTCGTGGGCGTCGCGCTGGGCGTGACGTGGGGCACGTTGGGGCTGCTCGGCCCCGTGGCCGTGCTCACGAACTATCAGAACCAGGGGATCGGCCAGCAGCTCATCCGGGCCGTCCAGGAGTTCTTCGAGGAGAACAAGGCGACCGTCCACGGCGTGATGACGTATCCGAGCAGCCCCAAGCACCTGCTGCTCTTCCACAAGTTCGGTTACCGGCCGAAGGGCATCAGCGCGATCATGAGCCGCGTGCTCGACCGCGCGGAGGTCGATCCGCTCGGACCCGGCCGGGCGGCCCGGAGCGGGCTCGTGGTGCGGCGCTACTCCACCCTCGAGGAGACCAAGAAGAAGGCGGCGCTCCAGCGCTTCCACCGCATCACCAACGCGGTGTGCCGCGGGCTCGACGTTTCCAAGGAAGTCGAGATCGTCGACGGGCTGGCCCTCGGCGACACCGTGCTGGTCGAGCGCGGACGTGACCTGATCGGGTTCGGCGTCTACCATCTGCCCGGCGTGAGCGAAGCGCCGTCCGGCGCGCTGTACGTGAAGTTCCTCGCCATCGATCCCCAGCAGCGCAAGCCCGAGATGCTGGAGCAGGTCGTGGCCGCCGTCGAGGACCTCGCCCACGCCCAGGGCGTGGGGCGGGTAATCCTGCCCGTGTACACGCGCTACTGGCAGGCCTACAGCACGCTGCTCCGCAGCGGCTACCAGGTCGATTTCACGATGGCGCGGATGCAGCACGGCAAGCCCGAAGACTACGAGGACGGGGCCCACCTGGTGCTCGACGACTGGCGGTGATTGGGTTGTGGACTTGGGGGGCCCCTACGGCTCCCCCCAAACCCCCCCGTGTGCGTCTCGCCCCGGCTCTGCCGGGGCGCTCTTGCAAACACTTCGTAAAACTCGAACGCTCCGTACGACTCGCTGCCATCGTTGCTGTTGTTCTGGCTCTTGCGCCGGCGGGCTACGCGCATTCGCTGCTGCTCTCGTCGATTCCGAAGGCCGACGCCGTCGTCGACGGCGCGCCCGCGGTGACGCTGCGCTTCAACAACCGGATCGAGAAGAAGCTCTCCCACATCCGCCTGGTCTCCCCGCGCGGTGAGGCCCAGGCCTTGCCCGTGCGCACCGACGGCGACGTCGACGCGCTGGAGGCGTCGCTGCCGCCGCTCGCCGCCGGCCGCTATCGCGTCGACTGGCGCGTGCTCTCGACGGACGGGCACGTGGTCAGCGGAACGTTCGCCTTCAGCGTCTCGCCGTAAACTCGACCCATGGCCCAGTTCGTCGACGTGCTCCTGCGGGGCCTCCTGTCGGTCTTTGCCGGCATCGCGGCCGGTGGCGTCGCGTGGGCGTGGCTCGTGCTACGGGCCTCGGCTCACGCCAAGCCCGACGAGCCGACGCGGCTGGCCCTGCGCGCGACCGCCCTGGCCGCGGGCCTGGCCGCCGCCGCGCAGACCGCGGTGGGCGCGCTCGTCCTCGGCGACGTTGCGGGACACACCGATAGCGTGCCGCTGGCCTCGTTCGTGGGGACCGGCTTCGCGCGGGCCGCGCTCGCGCGCGTCGTCCTCGCCTCGATCGTCGCCGTGGCGGCCGCCCGACTGGCCACCCGTCCGGGCGGTCGGATGGCGTGGACCGGGCTGGCGGCGGCGGCCCTCGCGCTGGTGGGCTCGGCGGCGAGCTTGAGCCACGCCGCCGCGCGGGTGGCCGATCGACCGTGGCTGGTCGCCCTCGACGCCGTGCACCAGCTCGCGGTCGCCGCCTGGGTCGGCGGCCTCGCCCACTTCACCCTGTACGCGATCCGCGCCCGGCGAGAGCCCGACCCGCGCGACGGCGTCGTGGCCCGGCGCTTCTCAGCCGTCGCGCTGATCTCGGTGGCCGTCCTCGTCGCCTCGGGCATCGCGCTCAGCGTGAAGTACGTCGGCGAGCTGGCCGCCATGGTGGGGACCGCCTACGGCGTGATGATCCTCAGCAAGGTCGTGCTCCTGCTGGCCATCCTCGGCGTCGCGGCCGTGAACTACCGTATTGTCCGGATGGGGGCGTCTCGCTCGGGCTCAGCCGGACGCGTGGGACGGTTGGTGGAAGTCGAGCTGGGACTGGCGGTGACCGTGATGTTCGCGGCGGCCTCGCTCACCTCGTTGCCGCCGGCCGTGGACGTCCGCGCCGATCGCGCCACCCCCGCCGAAGTCGGCGCGCGCTTCGTCCCGGCTCCGCCGCGCTTGACGAGTCCGCCCGTGGCCGACCTGCTGCGCACGGCGGACCCGCTGATGGCGGCGACGGGCCGGCGTCTCGACGTGGAGCGCGCCTGGTCCGAGTACAACCACCACTGGGCCGGCGTGTTCGTGCTGACCATGGGGCTGCTCGCCAGCCTCGAGCGAAGGGGTGTTCGCGCCGCGCGGCACTGGCCACTCGTCTTTCTCGGCCTGGCCGCGTTCCTGTTCGCCCGCAACGATCCGCGCGCGTGGCCGCTCGGTCCCGCGGGATTCTGGGAGAGCATGACGCTGCCCGACGTGCTCCAGCACCGGGCCTTCGTGCTCCTGATCGTGGCCTTCGGGATCTTCGAGTGGGCGGTCCGGACCGGACGGCTCGCGCCGCGGCCGTGGAGCTTCGTGTTCCCGCTGCTCGGCGCCGTCGGCGGCGGGCTGCTGCTCACCCACTCGCACGCGATGTTCAATCTCAAGGACGAGTTCCTGACCGAGGTCACCCACGCGCCGCTCGGCGTGCTCGGCGCCTTCATGAGCTGGGCGCGCTGGGCCGAGCTGCGGCTGCCGGACGCGGGGGCGGCGGCCGGATGGATCTGGCGCGTGTGCCTGATCGCGGTGGGCCTGCTGCTGCTCGTCTATCGGGAAGGTTGAGAGTGATCGAGGGGCGGGCGACCGAGCAGGGGACCGCGCGTTACGCCGGACGCGCTCGGCGCAACGTCATGCCCGAGCACTTCCGCATCGTCGAGGGCGGCCTGCGGCTGAGCAGCGTCGGGCTCGGGACGTATCTGGGCCGCGAGGACGAGGTCACCGACGCCGCGTATCGACGGTCCATCGCCCGCGCCATCGAGCGCGGCTTCAACGTCGTCGACACCGCCATCAACTATCGCCACCAGCGCAGCGAGCGCGCGGTCGGCGCGGTGATGGCCGATCTCGTCGGGCGCCACGTGCTCGAGCGCGACGAGGTGTTCGTGGCCACCAAGGGCGGCTACATCCCGTTCGACGGCGAGATGCCGCGCGATCCCGCCGGATACTTCACCGAGACCTATCTCCGCCCCGGCCTCGTGCGGCCGGACGAGGTGGTGGGCGGCTCGCACTGCATGGCGCCGGACTTCCTGGCCGACCAGATCGATCGCAGCCGCGCGAACCTCGGCCTGGCCACCATCGATCTCTATTATCTGCACAATCCCGAGAGCCATCTCGAGGCGGTCGATCGTGACGAGTTCACACGCCGCCTGCGCGCGGCCTTCGAAGCCCTCGAGGACGCGGTGGCGGCGGGAAAGATCGCGCGTTACGGCGCCGCCACCTGGAACGGCTTCCGGGAGCCGCCCGATGCGGCCGGCCTCCTCATGCTCTCCGACGTGGTCGCGGTCGCTCGCGAGGTGGGCGGGCCGGATCATCACTTCCGCGCGGTTCAGCTTCCCTACAACCTCGCGATGACCGAGGCCTTCACGCGCGCCAACCAGCGGATCGGAAAGGACACGGTGTCGACGCTGGAGGCGGCCAAGCGACTGGACGTGTACGTGATGGCGTCGGCCTCGGTGTACCAGGGCCAGCTCACCCGCAACCTGCCGCCGGTGATCGCCGAGTATCTGCCGGGGCTGACCACGGACGCCCAGCGCTCGCTCCAGTTCGGCCGCTCCACCCCCGGCGTCGGCACCGTGCTCGTGGGCATGAAGTCGACCGCGCACGTCGACGAGAACGCGGACGTCGCCGGCGTTGCCCCGATCCCCTGGGAGAAGTTCAAGGTCTTGTTTAGCGCGGCTCGATGACTCGGAGGGGGGCTTTGCCCCCCGATTGCGATCATTGAAGGGCTCGGCTCGGCGGGTGGCGCGGTGGCGGTGTTGAAGTGTTACGTCGGTATTGCGTCGGTATCACGGCTCGGGTAGGTTTGGCGGGTGATCACGCGCGAGGCGGATCTTTCCCGGGTGATCGGTGTCCGGGCGAGCGTCTCGGCGGTGATCTTCGATCGGCGGGGACGGCTCCTGCTCCAGCAGCGGTCTGACGGCGGGCAGTGGGGGCTGCCGGGGGGATCGGTCGAGATCGGCGAATCGCTGCGCGACGCGGTGATTCGCGAGGTCGCCGAAGAGACCGGGCTCACGGTGGCTCCGGGGCGCCTCATCGGGATGTACTCGAGTCCGGCGTTCCAGATCGTGCGGTATCCGGACGGGAACGCCTGGCACTACGTCAACGCGTGCTTCGAGTGCCGGGTGCGCGGGGGCACCCTCACCACCTGCGACGAGACGCTGGCGCTGGCGTGGTCGACGCTCGGGCGGCTGCCGCGCCCGCTGCTGCCGAACCATCGGATCCGCATCCGCGACGCCCGCGCGCGCCGCGTGGCCCCGTTCGTGCGCTAGGAGGGCACCTTTCGTGATCCGCCGGATCCATCACGTGGGCATCGTGGTGAAGCGCCTGGACGTCGCGTACCGGTTCTACCGCGATTGCCTGGGGCTGCCGCTCCTCAAGGAAGCGACGCTCGCCGACCAGGGCGTGCGCGCGGCGCTGCTCGCGGCCGGCGAGAGCGAGGTCGAACTGCTGGAGCCGCTCGACCCGGCCAACGGCGTCGGCCGGTTCCTGGCCAGCCGCGGAGAAGGACTCCACCATCTGTGCTTCGAGACCGACGTCGATCAGACGCTCGCCGATCTCGAGGGGCGGGGCGTCGAGGTGATCGACGCGGTGCCCCGGTCCGGACTGGCCGGCCGCGTCGCCTTCCTGCATCCGCGCGCGTGCGCGGGCGTTCTCGTCGAGCTGGCGAGCCCGGCGCCCGACACCCCCCCGGCGCCGCCCGCTCCGCTCGATCTCAAGCGCCTGGTGGTCGCTTCGCGCGAGCCGCGGGCGACCGCGGAGCTGTTTCAGTCGCTGTTCGACCTGCCCGAAGTCGCCATGAACGGCGGCCCCCGGACGATGCTCGGCGTAGGACGGGGGGCGCTGCTCGTGATTCCGGCCGACGAGGTCGGCGGCATCGAAGGGATGGTCGCCCTCTCGCTGGTGGCCCACGACTTCGCCGATCTCCTCGCCCGCTGCGATCGCGCCAAGCTCTCCTGTCTGCGCGGGACCGGTGAGATCACCATCGAGCCCGCCTCCAGTCATGGAGTCCACCTGCACATCTCGCGGTATCGTTTTCCCTGACGTCTCACGCGGGGCCGCCGCGCCCCGCGCAAGGAGGACTCACATGGATCTCGGGTTGACCGGTCGGGTCGCCATCGTCACGGGGGGGAGTCGGGGCATCGGCAAGGCCGTCGCCGGCGAGCTGGCGCGCGAGGGCGCCGACGTCGCCGTGTGCGGACGCAATCAGGAGACGATCGGCGCGGCGGCCCAGGCCCTCGCCAAAGATACCGGGCGCCGCGTCATCCCGGTCGTCGCGGATACCACCGACTGGGATTCGGTGACGCGGCTCGTGCAGACCGTGGTGTCTCAGCTCGGACGGGTCGACGTGCTCGTCAACAACGCCGCCACCCCGGGCGGCCTGGTGTCGGGCCCATTGGCCGACGCCGATGAAGTCGCGCTGCTCGAGGACATCAACACGAAGGTGCTCGGCTACCTCCGCTGCGCCAAGGCCGTCGCCCCCCACATGCAGCAGCGGGGCTGGGGACGCATCGTCAACATCGGCGGGTTGTCGGGTCGACGCTCCGGCAACATCAGCGGCCTGCGCAACGCCGCCATCGTCCACCTGACCAAGACGCTGGCCGACCAGCTCGGCCAGCACGGCATCACCGTGAACCTGGTCCATCCCGGCGCCACCCGGACCGAGCGCACCGACGCCGCCACCGAGAAGCGCGCCGCCAGCAACGCCATCCGCCGGATCGTGGACGCGAGTGAGATCGCCCAGGTCGTCGCGTTCCTGGCCTCCACGAAGGCCGCCAACGTCACCGGCATCGCCATCGACGCCAGCGGCGGCTCCATCCCGGTGATGTTCCAGTAGAAGATTGCTCCGCGCCAGAGAGAGCGCTCGGAGAGACGGAAGCCTAGCGGAGGAGTCGTCGTGCCCTTTGGGCGACTTCGTCCACCGGAACGGCGTGGGCGATGCGTCGAGACTCGCCAGCAGCTCCTCGGCCAATCTCAAGCGGTCGCGAACATTCAGGCTGGGGCTGCCTTCTACCGGCCTCTGATCGCCACTACGAGCGCGATTGCCAGCGCTGTGGGTCCTGACGCCCGTGAACCGCCAACACGATCACAGCGTCTCCGCGCAGACGGAAATAGATGACATATGGGAAGCGCTGTAGAGCCGCCCGCCTGGTGTCTTCGCGCACGAGCGGAAAGGCTTCGGGATTCTCGGCGATACGTTCGACGACGGCATCGATCGCGACTCCGAACTCCGCGCCGAGTCCAGGCTGTCGATTCTCGTACCAGCTACGCGCTTCAAGGACTTCGATGCTGGCCTGCGGCCGGAAATGAACGTGCCGCGTCAGTCCAGACCCAGCAACTTCTTTCGCACCTCTTCCCAGGGCACGGCGGAAGATGGGTCAGCGAGATGTTCGGCCCAACGACGGTCCAGCTCGGCCTCCTGCTCAGCGCTGAGCGCCAACTCCGCATCCCGCTCGGCGTCGGTCAGGCTTTCCCACAGGGCCATCGCTAGCTCTGCCCGCTCTTGGGGCGGGAGCCGAAGGAGATTCGACAGCTCGACGGAAGCCATGTCAGGATCCTCTCACGCAGCGCAGTTGTCGGCAAGAATCGCAGTCGATCGTGGCACTGGAAGCAGAGATCCAGTCAGTGTTACCGTTCATCTTCAAACCATGTGTATCGCCACGTGAGATGCTGGCATGCCCCATCCAAATCTGGAAACATCGACGCATAGTTGACCCCGCAAGAATGCAGTTCACGTCGCAGTAACGCGAACGCGCGGGCGGGTACATGAATCTTCGCAAGCTTAG
>DATHGT010000167.1:0-26846 GCA_035317605.1 Candidatus Acidiferrum sp.
CCTCTACGGCGTGACCGCGTTCGCGTTCTTCCTGATCGGCGGGCTCGAGGCGCTGATCATCCGGCTGCAGCTCGCGCGGCCGGCCAACACCGTGGTCGGCGCCGACACCTTCAACGCGCTGTTCACCATGCACGGGACCACCATGGTGTTCCTGGCGATCATGCCGTTCGGCGCGGCGTTCTTTAATTACATGATCCCGCTGCTGATCGGCGCCCGCGACGTGGCGTTCCCGCGGCTAAACGCGCTGTCCTACTGGATCTTCCTCGCGGGCGGACTGCTCCTCCACGCGAGCTTCCTGGCCGGCGCGCCGCCCAACGGAGGCTGGTTCGGCTACGCCAATCTCACCTCGCGCCAGTTCTCGCCGGGACTCAACATCGACTTCTGGCTCCTGAGCCTTCAAGTGCTGGGCGCTTCATCCGTGATCGCGGCCATCAACTTCATCGTGACCATCGTCAACATGCGGGCGCCGGGGATGACGTTCATGCGCATGCCCGTCTTCGTGTGGATGAGCCTCACCGTGCAGTTCCTGATCCTGCTGGCTTTCCCGCCGATCACGGTAGCCCTGATCTTCCTGCTGTTCGACCGGTTCTTCGGCACGCACTTCTACGACGTGGCGGCGGGCGGCGACCTGCACCTGTGGCAGCACCTGTTCTGGATCTTCGGGCATCCCGAGGTCTACATCTTGATCCTGCCGGCCTTCGGGATCGTCTCCGAGGTGCTGCCCACGTTCGCGCGCAAGCCGCTCTTCGGCGCGCCGGTGGTGATCTACTCGGGCGTCCTCATCGGGTTCTTCGGCTTCGGGGTGTGGAGTCATCACATGTTCGCGGCCGGCATGGGGCCGGTGGCCGACGCCGCGTTCTCGATGGCCACGATGCTGATCGCCATTCCCACCGGAGTGAAGATCTTCAATTGGCTGGCCACGCTGTGGGGCGGCAGCATCCGCGGCACCACCGCGCTGCACTTCGCGGTGGGATTGATCGCCACCTTCACGATCGGCGGGCTCAGCGGCATCATGCACTCCTCTCCGCCCGTCGATCTCCAGCAGACCGACAGCTACTTCGTGGTCGCTCACCTGCACTACGTCCTGATCGGGGGCAGCCTGTTCGGTCTCCTGGCCGGCGCGTATTACTGGTGGCCCAAGATCACCGGCCGCCTGCTCGACGAGCGGCTCGGCCGCGTGAATTTCTGGGTGATCTTCCTCGCCTTCAACCTGGCGTTCTTCCCCCAGCACTACCTCGGCGCCCTGGGCATGCCACGGAGGATCTATACGTATTCGGCGGCGACCGGCTGGGGGCTGTGGAATCTCGTCTCCACGGTCGGCGCCTTCGGCCTCGGCCTGGGGGTGTTGCTCTTCCTGATCAACGCCGTGCGCTCCCTGCGCTCGGGCGAGCGCGCGGGCCCCGATCCCTGGGACGGCCGCACGCTGGAATGGCGGACCAGCTCACCGCCGCCGCCTCATGACTTCGATACGATCCCGCCCGTCTACAGCCGGGACACGTTCTGGCGCGAGAAGTACGGCGATCGCCTGGGTCGCAAGCCCACGCCGCCGCCCACGTCGCCGCCCGGATCGGGAGAAGTCCACGGCCTCCACCTGCCCGCGCCCTCGTCGTGGCCGATCGTGATCGCCGCCGGCATCGGGATCGGCGCCGGCGGCGCGCTCATCCATCCGGGTGTGGTCGCCGTCGGCGCCGCCCTCGTCGTCTACGGCGCGTTTCGATTCGCCCTCGAGCATCATCGGAACCCCGCGCACGCTCACCAGATCGGCGGACTCGACGTCGACCACCGGAAGATCGCGATGTGGGCCTTCATCGGCTCCGAATGTGTGTTCTTCGGGACCATCATCGCGACGTACATGGCCTATCGGGGCCGCAGCGTCACGCCACCCGGTCCCCATCAGATCCTCAACATCCCCCTCACCACGCTCAGCACGTTCGATCTGCTGATGTCGAGCCTGCTCATGGTGCTGGCCCTGGCCGCGGTGCAGCGGGGCGATCGAGTCCAGGCGCGACTCTGGCTCTTCGGCACCGCGTTCTTCGGGCTGATCTTTCTCGGCTTCCAGGCCTACGAGTTCACCCACTTCGTCCGCGAGGGCCTGACGCTCCAGCGGAACCTGTTCGGCTCGACGTTCTTCGTGCTGACCGGATTTCACGGCGGCCACGTCGCCCTCGGGGTGGTGTGGCTGTTGACCCTCGGAATCCTCGACCTGCGCGGCAAGCTCGCCACCACCGACGCGGTGAAGGTCGAGATCGCGGGACTCTACTGGCACTTCGTCGACGTCGTGTGGATCGCGATCTTCACGCTGGTCTACCTCGTGCCATGAGCCGCGTCCCATGAGCGCGACGCCGCCCGCGCCGGACTCCCACGCCGCCGAGAGCCACGCGTCCATTCGCACCTACGTGGTGGTGGCGGTGATCCTCACGCTGGTCACCGCCATGGAGTTCTCGGCCATCTACATCCGCGAGCTCACGCCCATCCTGGTGCCGTTGCTGGTCGTCATGTCGGCGGCGAAGTTCGCGCTGGTCGTGCTGTTCTTCATGCACCTGCGCTACGACGCGCGGCCGCTGTCCATCATCTTCGTGGGCTCGCTGGTCATCGCGCTGGGGATCGCCCTCGCGCTCACCACCCTCACCGGCCAGTTCCTGGTCTTCCGCCGATGAGGGCGACCCGCCGATGAGCGCGATGCGCGGCCTCCATCTCGAGGTCGTGATCGGCGCGACGGTGCTGGCCGTCGCCTACGTCGCCGCCTGGCGCGCCTCCGGAGAGCGCGTGTCGCCGGCCCGCGCGGCGGCGTTCGGAGCCGCGCTCGCCGGCCTGGTCGGCGCCCTCAACGGTCCCCTCCACGATCTGGCCGACGACGCGATCTTCAGCGCCCACATGGTCCAGCACCTGATCCTCACGCTGGTCGTCGCGCCGCTGCTGCTGGCGGGAACGCCGTCGTTCATGGCCGACGCGCTGCTCGATCCATTGCTGGCGCGGACGGCGACGCGCGGCCTGCTGCGCGTGCTCACGCGTCCACTCGCCGCCCTCGCCGCGTGGAGCCTCGCGCTCGTCGTCTGGCACCTGCCCGGCCCGTACGCCGCCGCCCTCGACTCGCACGCGCTCCACTTCGTCCAGCACGCGACGCTGATGGGCGCCGCGGTCCTGGCGTGGTGGCCGATCGTGAGCCCGTCGCGCCGGCTCCCGTCGCTGCCGTATGCCGCGCGGCTTCTCTACGTGTTCGCCTTCGGAATCCCGATGACGATCGTGGCCGCGATGATCACGGGCGCCGAGCAGGTGATCTATCCGTTCCCGGCGTCGGGCGCGGGCGTCAGAGTGCTGGCACCGCTGGAAGATCAACGACTGGGCGGAATCCTCATGTGGGTCCCCGCCGCGATCGTGCCGCTGACGGCCTTCACCGCCGTCTTCTTTCGCTGGGCCGCCGCGGAGTCCGAAGATCGCGCTGAGGCGAACGCGTTCCCAGAGTAGCGAACAGCCTACCCACCGCCGCGCTTCCGCCCCCCGCAGTGGCATGCACAACGTCAGTGGCATTTGCTTTGCACCCACGCCCGCCAAGTCATCCGCGGGGATGGCGTAGGAGGACGGAATGCAGCAAATTCAACAGAACGTGGGCGTAAAGGTGCAATTCCTGCCGGTCGGCCGCGAGCGGCGCGAATGGATGTGGAAGGCGCGCGACGAGAGCAACACGATCACGATCTCGGGACGGTTCGATTCGCTGAGCGACGCCGTGCGCGACGCCCGTACCCAGATCGACGGCCTCGGCGCCGACGACGATCCTGACGGCGACGACGACGTGGTCGCGTGACCCGCGCGGGAATCGCGTTTCGTCTCTGACCCTCAGCGTCGGCGATACGGTCGGCGTCTGCTATGATGAGCGCCGGCCATGAACATTTGCGTCGTCGGCTCCGGCTACGTCGGACTGGTGACGGGCGCGGTCTTCGCCGATCTCGGTAACGACGTCGTCTGCGTCGACAACCTCGCGGACAAGATCGAGGCCCTCAAAGCCGGCCACGTCCCCATTTACGAGCCGGGCCTCGAGGAAATGATCGTCCGCAACACCGCCGACGGCCGCCTCAGCTTCACCACCGATTTGACCGCGGCCGTCCGGCGCTCGGTGATCGTGTTCATCACGGTGGGCACGCCCTCGGGAAAGGACGGCCAGACCGACCTCGGCGCGGTCGAGGAAGTCGCCCGCGAGATCGGGCAGGCCATGGAGCGCTACACGGTCATCGTCAACAAGTCGACGGTCCCGGTGGGGACCGGCGAGTTCGTGCGCGACGTGATCGAGCGTCACCAGAGCCAGACCGTGCCGTTCGACGTGGTCTCCAACCCCGAATTCCTGCGCGAGGGGTCGGCCATCGAGGACACGCTGCGGCCCGACCGCATCGTGATCGGCGCGCCCACCCAGCAGGTGGCCATGACCCTGCTCGAGCTGTACGCCCCGCTCGAGCGTCCCATGATCATCACCGACGTGCCCTCGGCGGAAATGATCAAGTACGCCTCCAACGCCTATCTCGCCACCAAGATCTCGTTCGCCAACGCGATCGCCAACATCTGCGAAGCGGCGGGGGCCGACGTCACCCAGGTCGTCAAGGGCATGGGACTCGACACGCGCATCGGGCCGGCGTTCCTCCAGGCCGGGCTGGGCTACGGCGGAAGCTGCTTCCCCAAGGACACCGATTCGCTCATCCACACCGCCGACGACCTCGGCTACGATTTCGGACTGCTCCGCGCCGTGGTCGACGTCAACCGCGAGCGGGCGTCCCATCTCGTGGCGAAGATCGAGAAAGCGCTCGCCCCCCTCGACGGCAAGGTCGTGGCCGTGCTCGGCCTGGCCTTCAAGCCCAACACCGACGACATGCGAGAGGCCAAGAGCATCGAGGTGGTGCTCCGGCTGGTCGAGCTGGGCGTCGAGGTCCGCGCCTACGATCCGGTGGCCATGACCAACGCCCGGCGTGTGCTGCCGTCGTCGGTGACCTATTGCGACTCGGCCCACGTCGCCGCCGAGGGCGCCGACGCGGTGGTCCTGCTCACGGAGTGGAACGAGTTCAAGCTCCTCAATCTCGAGCGCCTGCGGGGCGTGATGCGCCGGCCCGTGATCTTCGACGGCCGCAACCTGTGGGAGCCCGAGCGGATGCGGCGTCTCGGCTTCGAATACCACTCGATCGGCCGCCCCCCCGTGGTCACGTCCGAGCGGCCCTCGAGCCCGAGCAACGGCTGATGCGGGTGGCGGTCACCGGGGGGGCCGGCTTCATCGGCTCCCACCTCTGCGATTTCTTCGTGCGGCAGGGGCACGACGTCGTCTGCATCGACAACTTCATCACGGGCTCGCCGGACAACGTCGCGCACCTCGACGGCCACGAGCGCTTCACCCTCATCCGCCACAACGTGACCGAGTACATCGACGTCGCCGGCCCCCTCGACTGGGTGCTCAACTTCGCGAGCCCGGCGTCACCCCGCGATTACCTGGAGCTGCCGATCCAGACCCTGAAGGTCGGCGCGCTGGGCACGCACCGCACCCTCGGTCTGGCCAAGGCCAAGGCGGCCAAGTTCCTGCTCGCCTCGACCTCGGAAGTGTACGGCGACCCGCTCGTGCACCCGCAGCGTGAGGACTACTGGGGCAACGTGAACCCGGTGGGGCCGCGGGGCGTCTACGACGAGGCCAAGCGGTTCGCGGAAGCGATCACCATGGCGTACCACCGGTATCACGGCGTCGACACGCGCATCGTGAGGATCTTCAACACCTTCGGCCCGCGCATGCGGGCCAACGACGGCCGCGCGATTCCCGCGTTCGTGGGCCAGGCCCTCGCCGGCGCGCCGCTGGAAGTCTTCGGCGACGGCTCGCAGACGCGCTCGTTCCAGTACATCGACGACCTGGTGGAGGGGATTCACCGGCTCATGGGCGTCGCCGTGAACGACCCCGTGAACATCGGCAGCCCGCACGAGATGACGCTGCTGGAGCTCGCCAAGCGCATCGTGCGGATCACCGGCTCGCCCAGCGAGATCGCCTTCGGTCCCCTGCCCGAAGATGACCCAAAGGTTCGCCAGCCCGACATCACGCGCGCCCGCACGCTGCTCGGGTGGGAGCCGCGCGTCGACACCGACGAGGGCCTGCGGCTGACCATCGATTGGTTCAGGAAGCGGGGCCAGGCGTGAGGGTCCTGGTCACGGGCGGCGCCGGGTTCATCGGCTCGCACGTGGTGGATCGGCTGCTCGCCGACGGTCACCGGGTCGACGTGGTCGACAACCTCAGCACGGGCCGGTCCGAGTTCGTGAACGCCAAGGCGGCCAGCCACGCCTGCGACATCCGGAGCACCCGGCTGGACGCGGTCTTCGCCGCGGCCGAGCCCGAGGCGGTGGTCCACGTGGCCGCTCAGGCCGCGGTGGCGCGCTCGACCGCGGATCCGTTGACGGACGCCAGCGTCAACGTGCTGGGCACCATCGGCGTCCTCGCCTCCTGCCGGCGCCGAAACGTTCGTCGGGTCGTCTACATCTCGACCGGCGGCGCGGCCTACGGCGACACCGACGTGATCCCGACCAACGAAGACCATCCCGCGCGTCCGACGTCTCCCTACGGAGTCTCCAAGGTGGCCGCCGAGTCGTACCTCACGTGCTGGCAGGGCCTCACGGGGGGGAGCACGCTCTCGTTGCGGCTGGCCAACGTGTACGGGCCACGCCAGAATCCGCTCGGCGAGGCCGGGGTCATCGCGATCTTCGCCCACCGCCTGCTGCGCGGCGAGCGCTGCATCGTCCACTGGGACGGCGAGCAGACGCGCGACTACGTGTACGTGGAGGACGTGGCCGACGCGGTGTCGCGCGCCCTCGACCGGCCGGAGGCCCGCGGGATCCTGAACGTCGGGACCGGCGTCGAGGTGTCGGTGAACGAGCTGTACGGGCGGCTGGCCGTGCTGGCCGGAGTCACCGGCGCTCCCGCGCATGGGCCGAGGCGTGAGGGAGATTGGCGGCGCGGCGCGCTCGACGCGACGCGCGCGGGAGAGGCGCTCGGCTGGAAGCCGCTCACCACGCTCGAGGCCGGCCTCGCGCAGACGATGGCGTACTTCAAGGCCGCGCACACGGAGAAGCCATGATCGACGAAGAGCTGAAGGCCATTCTGGTGTGTCCCGCCTGCAAGGGCGATCTGATCTTCGAAGAGACCCGGATCATCTGCCCGGCGTGCCGCAAGGCGTATCCCATCCGCGACGACATCCCGGTCATGCTCATCGACGAGGCGCAAGCCTGGGCTCCGGGCAGCTGATCGCCCGCGCGTGACCGCCCTCACGCAAGCCGTGATCCTCGCCGGGGGCCAGGGCACCCGGCTGCGGCCCCTCACCCTCGCGCGCGCCAAGCCGGTGGTTCCGCTGCTCAACCGTCCGTTCCTCGCCTATCAGCTCTCGCTGCTGCGGCAGCACGGCGTCACCGACGTGATCCTCTCGTGCTCGTACCGGGTGGAAGACGTGGAGCGGGCGCTCGGCGATGGCCGCGACCTCGGCGTGCGCTTGCGCTACGTGGTCGAGAAGGAGCCGCTCGGCACCGGCGGCGGCGTCCGCAACGCGGCCGACCTCACATCGGGCAGCGTGTTCGTGCTGAACGGCGACGTGCTCTGCGACGTCGACCTCACGGCCATGCGCCGCTTTCACGAATCCCGCGGCTCGCGCACGACGATCTACCTGGCGCCGGTGGAGGACCCCCGCGCCTACGGGCTCGTGGAGACCGACGCCCGGGGTCGCATCGAGCGGTTCCGGGAAAAGCCGGGGCCGGACGAGACGATCACGACCAACCTGATCAACGCCGGGGTCTATTTGCTCGACGCGGCGCTGCTCCGGCGCATGCCGCCCGATCGCCCGGTCTCGATCGAGCGTGAGTTCTTTCCCGTGCTGATCGCCGACGGCGTCCCGTGCTTCGGCTGGGCCCCCGAGACCTACTGGCGAGACATCGGTAACCCCGCCGCCTATCTCGCCGCCCAGCTCGACCTGTTGCACGAGCGCGTGAAGACTCCGCTCGCCCCGCCCGGCGCCCGTTACCAGGAAAGCTGGGTCGGCCGCGGGACCGACGTTCCGCCCGGGGTGCGACTGATCGGCCCGTCGCTGATCGGTGAAGACGTCGTCCTCGGCGACGGGGCTCAGATCGGCCCCCTCGCCGTCATCGGCGACGGCTGCGCGATCGCCCCCAACGCCCGCATCGAACGCTCCGTCCTCTGGGAGCGCGTCCACGTCGGAGTCCACGCGGTCATCGAAGACTCGGTCATCGGCGCCGACGCCCGCATCGCCGGCCACGCCGTCGTGGGTCCGGGCGCCGTTCTCGAATCCGGCGCCACCGTTTCCGCCTGATCGAGCCCTCTTCCGAGGGTGTTAGACTTAGCCGATGACCCTCGCCCGGAACCGGAATTTCTCGATCGTCGCCCACATCGATCACGGCAAGTCGACGCTCGCCGACCGTCTGCTCTCGCTGACCGGCACCATGGACGCCAAGAAGGCCGTGGACCAGGTCCTCGACTCGATGGACCTCGAGCGGGAGCGGGGGATCACGATCAAGGCCCACACCGTGCGCCTGCTCTATCGTGCCCGCGACGGGCAGGAGTACACCCTGAACCTGATCGATACCCCGGGCCACGTCGATTTCTCGTACGAGGTCTCGCGGGCGCTGGCCGCGTGCGAGGGCGCCTTGCTCATCGTCGACTCGGCCCAGGGCATCGAGGCCCAGACCCTGGCCAACTACTACCTGGCCGCCGACGCCAACCTCGCCATCGTGCCCATCATCAACAAGATCGATCTGCCCGCGGCCGACGTCGAGGGCACGCGCACGCAGATCACCGAGCTGCTGGATCTCGACGGCGACGAGGCCCTGGCCATCTCCGCCAAGCACGGCACCGGCGTGCCGGAGGTGCTGGAAGCGATCGTCGCGCGCATCCCGCCGCCGAAGGGCGACGCCGACGCGCCGCTCAAGGCCCTGGTCTTCGACTCGTTCTACGACTCCTATCAGGGCGTGGTCATCTACGTGCGGCTGTTCGAGGGCCGGGTGCGGGCCGGCGCCCGGATCCTGCTCATGTCGAACGGCCGCGCCTACGACGTCCAGCAGGTGGGCGTCTTCTCGCCGGACATGCGGCCGGTGGAGGAGCTGTCGGCGGGGCAGGTCGGCTTCATCACCGCGTCCATCAAGCGCGTGGCCGACGCCAAGACCGGCGAGACCATCACGGAGGCCCTGCGGCCCACCGCCGAGGCCTTCCCCGGCTACCGCGACGCCAAGCCGATGGTGTTCGCCGGCCTGTATCCGATCGAGGCCACCGAGTACGAGGCCCTGCGCGACGCCCTCGAGAAGCTGCGCCTCAACGACCCGGCCTTCACCTATGAGCCCGAGACCTCACTCGCCCTCGGCTACGGGTTCCGCTGCGGCTTCCTCGGCATGCTGCACATGGAGATCGTGCAGGAGCGGCTCGAGCGGGAGTTCGACCTCGCGCTGATCGTCACCGCCCCCAGCGTGCAGTACAAGGTGCTGACCACCGCGGGCGAGCTGCTCGACATCGACAACCCCAGTAAGCTGCCCACGCCCGACCGCATCGAGCAGATGGAGGAGCCGTACGTGCGCTCCTCGGTCTACGTGCCGACCGAGTTCATGACCGCCGTCTACAACCTGGCCGGGGAAAAGCGCGGCGAGCACAAGTCGCTCGAGTACCTCGGCAAGCGCGTGCACATCCGCTTCGACTTCCCGCTCGCCGAGATCGTGGTGGACTTCTACGACAAGCTGAAGTCGATCTCGAAGGGCTACGCCTCGTTCGACTACGAGCTCTCCGACTTCCGGGCCTCGGACCTGGTCAAGCTCGACATCCTGCTCAACGGCGACCCCGTCGACGCGCTCAGCATGATCGTCCACCGCGACAAGGCCTACGAGAAGGGCAAGGCCCTGGCCGAGAAGCTGCGCAAGGTGATTCCGCGCCAGCTCTACGAGGTGGCCATCCAGGCCGCCATCGGCAGCCGGGTGATCGCCCGCGAGACCGTCAAGGCCATGGGCAAGAACGTCACCGCCAAGTGCTACGGCGGCGACATCACCCGCAAGCGCAAGCTGCTCGAGAAACAGAAGGAGGGAAAGAAACGGATGAAGCAGGTCGGCCGCGTGGAAGTCCCGCAGGAAGCGTTCTTGACGGTTCTCCGGAGCTGAGCGCGATGGACGTCCAGGAAGACGCGCGGAAGGCCGATCCCGTGGTCGACGTGCCGGCGCGGAGCGTCCGGCGGCGGAAGTCGCTGGTCCGCGAGTACGGCGAGGCGATCGTCATCGCCATCCTGCTCGCCCTGGTCATCCGCACCCTGGTCGTCCAGGCCTTCACGATTCCGTCCGGCTCGATGATGGACACGCTCCTGGTCGGCGACTACATCCTGGTCAACAAGTTCCTGTACGGCCCCGAGGTGCCGTTCACGGAGCTGCGACTGCCCGGCCTGCGCGATCCCCACCGCGGCGACATCATCGTCTTCAAGTATCCGCAGGACGAGAAGCGCGACTTCATCAAGCGCATCATCGGCACCCCCGGCGACGCCGTGCAGGTGCGGGGCGACGACGTCTACGTCAACGGGCTGCGGCTCGGCGAGCCGTACACCAAGCACACGAGCCCGGCCGGCCACGTGGGGCAGGCCTACTGCGGGTACGCGTACGGGTGCGAGCCGACCAAGGTCCCCACCGACTCCTACTTCGTGATGGGCGACAACCGCGACAACTCCCAGGACAGCCGCTACTGGGGCTTCGTCCGGCGCGACAAGATCAAGGGCAAGGCCTTCCTGATCTATTGGTCGTGGGACAGCGACCGCCACTGGCTGCGCTGGTGGCGCCTGGGCAACTACATCCCGTGACTCCGGAGGGGGCTTCGGCCCCCGTGTCGTCTCCGCTCGCCGTCCTGGCCGACGTCTCCCCCTCCCATTCGACCCTCGGCGTGTACGTGCACGTCCCGTTCTGTACGCGGCGGTGCGAGTATTGCTCGTTCAACACGGCGCCGGTCGACGATCGCCACGTCGTGTCTCGATATCTGACGGCGCTGGGACGCGAGATCGAGCTGCTCGGCGCGGCGCCCTGGGCGCGGACGGCGGCGGTGGAGACCGTCTTCCTGGGGGGCGGCACGCCGTCGCTGCTCGAGGTGGGCCAGATGGAGGCGGTGCTGGGGGCGCTCCGGCGGGCGTTCACCGTGGACGCGGACGCCGAAGTGACCGTCGAATGCAATCCCGAGAGCGTCACCCGCGCGAAGCTCGCGGGGTATCGCGAGGCCGGGGTGAATCGGATCAGTCTCGGCGTGCAGTCGCTCGACGACGCGATCCTGCCGGCCATCGGCCGGTTGCACACGGCGGCCGAGGCCCGCGCCGCGTTCGAGGCCGCGCGCGCCGCCGGCTTCTCCAACGTCAGCGTGGATCTCATCTACGGGCTGCCCGCGCTCACGGCCGAGAGCTGGCGCGCGACGGTGGACGGCGTGCTGGCCTGGGAGCCCGAGCACGTCTCGGCCTACGGTCTCACCCTGGATCCCGGCAGCATCTGGGGGTCGAGCGGCGTGAACGGATTGCCGGGCGAGGACGCGGTCATCGGTCACTACTGGACGATGGCCGAGCGCGCCCGCGCCCACGGCTACGAACACTACGAGGTCTCGAACTACGCGCGCCCCGCCGCGCGCTCCCGCCACAACCAGATCTACTGGCGCCGCCGCGAATACCTGGCCTGCGGCCCCGGCGCGGCCGGCTTCCTCGCCGACGTCCGCTACACCAACGTCAAGCCCGTCGCCCGCTACACCCAGCTTCTCGAGGACGGCCGTCTCCCGCTCGACACCTGGGAGCGCCTCACGCCCCATCAGGTCCTCGCCGAATCCCTGATCCTCGCCCTCCGCACCGCCGACGGCATCGATTCCACGCGACTCGACACCCGGGCCGCCAACGATCCCGCGCTCGCCCGCCGCCTCGCCGCCTGGCGCAACGAGGGCCTGCTGATCGACGACGGACCAAGATCTCGACTCACCGAATCCGGCTTCCTCATCTCCGACTCTCTCTTCGTGGATCTCCTCTGACCTCACCCTCCTCCCCCAGCGCCTTGACTTGGGCGGGGCGGGGTTGCTAGAAGCAATCGATGGACCCGCGCCACCGAGAAGTCCTGATCGCGCTGATCCGGGAGTACATCGACTCCGCCCAGCCCGTCGGCTCCCGCATCCTGGCCAAGCGCTACTTCAAGAACCTGTCCCCGGCGACCATTCGCAACGCGATGGCCGACCTGGAGGACATGGGATACCTCGCGCAGCCGCACACCAGCGCCGGCCGCGTCCCCACCGACCAGGCGTATCGCTTCTACGTGGAGTCGTTCCCGCCGCCCTCGGCGCAGAGCGCGCGCGCCGGCGAGCCGGCGCCGGCGCGGCGCGGGGCCATCGACAGCCTCATGGAGCGCACCTCCAGTCACCTGTCCACGGCCACCCGCATGACCGGCCTCCTGCTCGCGCCGCCGCTCAAGCGGACCACGCTCACCCGCGTCGAGCTGATGCCGCTCGGCGAGGATCGAGCGCTCGCCGTGCTGGTGACCGAGTCCGGCTGGATCACCGCCCACGCGATCACGCTGGATCCGCCGCTGGCCGCCGACGAGGTGCGCAAGATCGGCCGCGAGCTGACCCGGCGGTTCCAGGGGCGGACGGTCGAGGCCATCGTGGAGATGGAGGAGAGCCCCGACGACCCGCTCGACGCGCTGCACACGCGGGCGGGGGCGATCACCGAGCAGATCCTGACCCTCCTGCGCGGCCGCACGCTCTACGTCAGCGGCGCCATCAACATGCTGGATCACCCGGAGTTCTGGGACCTGGAGACCACGCGCACGCTGCTTCGCACCTTCGAGCAGAAGCAGCGGCTGGCCGACCTCATGGCCGCGCTGGCCGAGGAGGCGGGGGTGCGGGTGACGATCGGCGAGGAGAACCCCTACGCCGAGATGCGCGAGTGCACGCTGATCACGTCGACCTACATGTTCCGCGACCAGGTCCTCGGCATCCTCGGCATCGTCGGCCCCCGCCGCCTGCCCTATCCCGACGTCATCAACGTGGTCGACGAGACCGCCCGCAACGTCACCGAAGCCCTCTCCCGTGTCCGCCAGGAGATCTACTTCCCCTCCTAGCAGCCCCGAGACGGCGGAGGGGGCTGCTATAATTCGACGCTATGAGCGACGCGCCGGAGAAGAATGAGTTCACGCCGGAAGTGAACGGGCCGGCCGAGACGGCCTCGCCCGAGGTGGAAGACCTCAAGCGGCAGGTCGCGGAGAAGCAGGATCGGCTGCTGCGGGCGCTGGCCGAGGTCGACAACGTCAAGCGGCGCACCCAGCGCGAGCGCGAGGACTACGTCCGCTACGCCAACGAGGGCCTGGTGCGGGATCTGCTGCCCATCATCGACAACTTCGATCGCGCCCTCGACGCCGCGCGCGCCAGCCAGGAGGCGGCCAAGGTCGTCGAAGGGGTGGCGCTCATCCAGCGTGAGCTGCTCAAGGTGCTGGAGCGGGTCGGGGTCACGCGCTACTCGGCCGTCGGCGAACGGTTCGATCCCAATCGGCACGATGCGGCCGGACGAGTGGTCAGCACCAACCAGCCTCCGGACACGGTGGTGACGGATCTGACGGCCGGGTATCTCCTCAACGGCCGCGTGCTGCGCCCCGCGCAGGTCCTGGTCGCCGCCGCCCCCGACGAAGACGCCGCCTAGCCTCGGGATGGCGCGCGACTTCTACGAGGTGCTGGGGGTTCCGCGGGGAGCGGGCGACGCGGACATCAAGAAGGCGTACCGGCAGCTCGCCATGCAGCTTCATCCCGACCGCAATCCCGGCGACAAGGGCGCCGAGGATCGCTTCAAGTCCGTGAACGAGGCGTACACGGTCCTCTCCGATCCCGACAAGCGCGCGCACTACGACCGCTTCGGGACGGCGGGACCCGCCGCGGGCAGCGGCTTCGGCGACACCGGGTTCGGCACGATCTTCGAGGACCTCTTCGAGAACCTCTTCACGGGCGGCGGTGGCCGCGGCGGCCGGCGCTCGCGCGCGGTGCGCGGCGAGGATCTTCAGTACGAATTGAAGATCACGCTCGAAGAGGCGGCCAGCGGGCTCGAATCGAAGGTCCAGATCCCGCGGTTGGAAGCGTGCGGGCCCTGCGCGGGAAGCGGGGTGGAGCCCGGCAGCAAGCGCGTGACGTGCGAGACGTGCGGCGGCCGTGGTGAGGTGCGCCTGTCGCAAGGCTTCCTCACGGTGGCGCGGACGTGCCCGAAGTGCCGGGGCGAGGGTCAGCGGATCGAGACCCCGTGCAAGGCGTGCCGCGGCGAGGGACGACAGCGCGCCGAGCGTCTGCTGCAGGTCAAGATTCCCGCCGGCATCGAGGACGGCATGCAGATGCGGCTGAACGGCGAGGGCTCGGGCGGCCTCCTGGGCGGCCCATCAGGCGATCTCTACGTGCTCGTGCGCCTGCGCGAGCACGAGCTGTTCACGCGCGACGGCGCCGACCTCTACTGCGACCTGCCGGTGTCGTTCCCGCAGCTCGCCCTCGGCGCCGACGTGGAGGTTCCCGTGCTGGGCGGGGCCGCGAAGCTCAAGATCGCCCCCGGCAGCCAGCCGCATCAGATCGTACGGGTGCGCGGCAAGGGCATGCCCCATCTCCGCGGCCGCGGCCACGGCGACGCCTGCTATCGGCTCATCCTCGAAGTGCCGCAGAAGCTCAGCGCCAAGCAGCGCGAGACCCTCGAGGCGTTCGACGTCGCTTCGAGAGAGCCCGCGGGCCCCCTGCTCGCCTCCTTCTTGGAGCGGATGAAGAAGCTCCTCGAGTAGTCCCGATCGACCCCGAACGACATCGCCGACCGATCGCCTCGCCGAGCTACTGGGAGCTGACCCTCGACGTCGACGACGACACGTCGGAAGCGCTCACCAATTTTCTGTGGGAACAGGGCGCGCTCGGCGTGGTCGAGGAACAACTGGCCGGCCAGCGTCCGAGCCTGCGCGCGTTCTTCCCCGACGTCCTCCCGCCGGCCGTTCTGGAGACGCGAGTGCGCGCCTATCTCACGTCCCTGAACGCGCTGGGCCTGGCCACGACGGCGACGCCCACGATCGCCGCCCTCGCCGATCAGGACTGGGGCGAGGCGTGGCGCGAGCACTTTCGCCCGCTGAAAGTCGGCCGCCGGCTCTGCGTGGCGCCGCCGTGGGACGTGCCGGACGCGACGGACCGCCTGGTGCTGATCATCGAGCCCGGCCGCGCGTTCGGCACCGGCCATCATGGGAGCACCGCCACCTGTCTCGAGCTGCTCGAGCGCGCCCTCGACGCCGGGCGATTCGAGACGGCGATCGATCTCGGGACGGGCTCCGGCATCCTCGCGGTCGCGGCGCTCCGGCTCGGGGTCGCGCGCGTGGTCGCGATCGACGAGGACCCCGACGCGACCGCCGCCGCCGCCACCAACGCCGAGCGCAACGGCGTGGCTCCGCGGATCGACGTCCGTCTCGCCGACGCCGCCGTGGTGGACCTGGAGCCGGCACCATTGGTGCTCGCCAACCTGCTCACCGCCGCTCACCTCAAGCTGGCCAAGCGCTATCGCCACCTGCTCGCTCCCGGGGGCGCCCTCGTGCTCGGCGGGATCCTCGACGGCGAAGCCGCCGTCGTGCGCGACGCGCTCCGCGCCCAGGGGCTGGCTCCGTCCGAGACGCGCTCGATCGAAGGCTGGTCGGCCCTGGGGTTTCGTGCGCCGGTTCACGATCGCGCCTGAGCGGATCTCCGGCGACCGCGTGGCGTTCGACGCCGACGAGACCCACCATCTCGTCCGCGTGCTGCGCCTGCACGCCGGCGACGTGGTCACCGCGACGGACGGGCGCGGCGGGGCCTGGCACGTCCGCCTGCTCACCCTCGGCGAGGCGGCCACCGGCGCGATCGTCGGTGACGCGTCGCTGGCCGCCGAGTCGCCGCTGGCCATCGCGCTCGTGCAGGCCGTGCCCAAGGGCGATCGCATGGACGCGGTCGTGCGCGCGACCACCGAGCTGGGCGTGACGCGCATCCTCCCCGCCCTCACCGAGCGGACGGTGGTCCGCCTCGACCCCTCACGCGGGCGCGAGCGCGCGCGGCGCTGGCAGCGCGTGGCGCGCGAGGCGGCCAAGCAGTGCGGCCGCGCGGTGGTTCCGGCCGTGGAAGCGCCCCGGCCGCTCGCCGAGTGGATCGCCGACGGGCAGGATGCCGATCTCCGCCTGTGCTTCTGGGAGATCGAGGGCACGCCGCTCGCGCGCGTCCTCGACGCCCGCGCGTCGCGGCCGCGGAGCGTGAGCGTGATCGTCGGTCCCGAGGGCGGCCTCACGCGCGACGAGGTCGCACGCGCGGAGGCCGCGGGCTACGTCACGGTCACGCTCGGGCAGCGCATTCTCCGCACCGACACCGCGGGGCCGGCGATCGTCGCGATGCTCCAGTACGCGCTCGGCGACCTCGGAGGCGCGGCGCGGTGACGATGACGGACCACGCACGCGACCGCGGGGGTACTGGGCGGTGACCGCGGCGGGGTACGAGTACTTCGACGTCGAGGCCGACGTCGGCGTGCGGGCGTGGGGCCGCGATCGGGCGGAGGCGTTCGCCGAGGCCGCGCTCGCCGTCCTGGCCCTGGGCGTGGCCCCGGCCGGCGTCGAGGAGCGCGAAACTCGCGACGTCCGCGCCCAGGCCGCCACCGTCGAGGATCTGCTCGTCGCCTGGATCAACGAGTGCGTGTACGTGCACGAGATCGAGGGCTTCGCGGTCCATCGCGTCAGCGTGCATCGAGTCGACGACGCGGTCGTCCACGGCGTCCTGCACGGCGAGTCGCTCGAGCCCTCGCGTCACCAGCTCGGCACCGTGGTCAAGGGCGTGACCCATCACCGCGTCTCGGTCACGGAGACGGAGAGCGGATGCGAGGTTTCCATCATCGTCGACGTGTAGGACCGACGCGCCGCCCCGCCATCTCGATCAATCGATGGCATGTCCGCTGCCCCTCATGGCCAGTGAGGGAGACCCTATTCCTGATCGTTGGACTCATTGCCGGGGCGCTGGGCGTGACGGGCGTCGCGGCGGTGGCAGGGCAGATCGCGTGGATCCTGTTCCTGGTCGGAATTGTGCTGCTCGTGGTGCACATGGCGAGGGGACGGCGCGTCGTACCCTGACCGCGCTGACGGCGCCTCGGACTGCATAAACGAGACGTCACCACGAGATGATGTGGTATTCGCGCAACACGGATGGGCTCGCCGGATGACGGCCATCACGCGACAGTCTCGATCTTTAGAGTAGTTACATCGCGAGTCCACCGTGGCACTGGGGTTGCTCCCTCCGCGCCCCGGCCATGTATCAAAAGACGATTCGCCAAACGGTGAGCTTCAGCGGTATCGGGCTTCACTCGGGCAAGGCGGTCCATCTCAAGATCGCGCCGGCCCCGGCGAATTTCGGGATCGTGTTCCGGGTCGTCGGTCATCCCGAGCCGATCCCCGCCGCCCCCGAGAGCGTGGTCGACTCGCACTACGCCACCACGGTGGGGCGCAACGGGACGAGGATTCAAACCGTCGAGCACCTGATGGCCGCGGCGGCCGGGCTGGGCGTCGACAACCTCGACGTCACCGTGGACGGCGCGGAGATTCCCGCCGGCGACGGCAGCGCCAAGCCATTCGTCTCGCTGCTGACTGGAGCCGGCCGGACCACGCTCTCGGCGCAGCGGCGACCCATCGTGATTCCGCATCCGATCCGCGCCGGCGGCGGCGGGCGCTGGATCCAGATCGTGCCCTCGGACGTGTTCCGGATCAGCTACACGCTCGACCACGAGCATCCCGCCATCGGAACGCTGGCGCTGTCCTGCGTGCCGAGCGAGCGCGGGTTCATCGAGGACTTCGCTCCCGCCCGAACGTACGGCTTCCTCAAGGATCTCGGCCAGCTCCGGCGCAACGGGCTCGCGCGGGGCGGCTCGCTCGAAAACGCGGTCGTGGTCGGTCCGCGCGGCGTCCTCAACGGCCTGCGTTACCGGGATGAATTCGTCCGCCACAAGATCCTCGACCTCATCGGCGACCTGGCTCTCCTCGGGCGTCCGATCGTGGGACACGTGATCGCGCGCAACGCCGGCCACGACCTCAACTTCCAGCTCGTCCTCGGTATCCAGCGCGCCCTCGGCCTCGAGCGCCGCCCCGCCGGCGCCCCCGCTCCCGAGTCCGCGCGGGAGCCACACCGCCCCCTCCTCGCTACCCCCAACCTCGCCACGATCTAAGCACGCCTCCGGCCGAGTATAATCGGCGCGTATGTCTGCCTGGCGATTGAGCTTGCTCACCCTCGCCCTGCTGTTGCTGCCGGCTCGCCACGCATCGGCCGAGTTGCGGATCAATGACCTGGACGTCTACCTCAACGATCACGAGGTCACGGTCCAGGTCGTGGCGCTCGGCGCGCTCGGCCCGGCGCTCCAGGAGGGGCTCGGGAGCGGGCTGCCCGCCCACGTTCGCTTCACGGTCGAGCTGTGGCAGTACAACCGGCTCTGGCGTGACCGCCTCTTGCTCACCCACATCCTCGAACGTCAGGTGACCTACAACGTGGTGACCAAGGAGTACCGGATCACCTTCGGCAAGGGGGAGGGTCGCGCGGTCTACACCACGCGCGAGCTTCAGGACGCCCAGCGGGTGATCTCCGAGGTCCGGAAGATCAAGCTCACCCCCGCCTCGGCCCTCGATCCCGCGGGCGTGATCTACGTCCGCGTGCAGGCCGAGACGGCGCTCAGCGGCGAGAACAACGTGCTCTCACGGATGGCGGGAACGGCCGAGCAGGCGATTCGCCAGTCCGATTACCGCTCGCTCATGCGCACCCAATGAGGAACGGCAGACCATGCCGCTCCTGAGCGAGCAGAGCCGGCGCAAGCGCAACCTCGTCCTGATCAGCGGCACGCTGCTGATCCTCGCCCTGGCCGGCGCGCTGAGCCTGGAGATGCGCCCGTCCGGGCTGCCGGTCGCGTCGAACATCGTGGTCTTCGCGCTCTTCAACCTCAACCTGATCGTCTTCCTGCTGCTGCTGGTCCTGCTCTTCCGGAATCTGGTCAAGCTGTGGTTCGAGCGCCGCCAGGGCGTGATCGGCTCGAAGTTCAAGACCAAGCTCGTGTTCGCGTTCCTGTCCCTGGCCGTCACGCCGGCCATCCTGATCTTCATCACCGCCTCGAACTTCATCAACAAGTCGATCGAGGGATGGTTCAAGCCCCAGGTCGAGCGGCCCCTCGACCAGGCCCTGGCCGTGGCCCAGACCTACTATCACAACCTCGAAGTCACCGCGCTCCGCCACGGCCAGCAGATCGCCCGCGCGATCGATCAGGAGCGGCTTCTCGACGAGTCCCGCCGCGAGACGCTCGCCGCCTACCTCGTCGAGCGCCAGGAGCAGCTCGGCATCAGCACCATCACGGTCTTCAAGCCCGACGGCCAGGAGCTGGTCCACGTCAAGGACCCCGGCCTCGGCGACGTGTCCACCCGCGACGTGAGCGAGAGCCAGCTCCGCCGCGGACTCGGGGGCGCCGAGGTGACGACCGTGCGCGAGCTGCCGTCGGGCGATCTCATCGAGGCCGTGGTCCCGATCTGGCTGTCCCGGCCGGCCGGGTCGACGGTCGCGCGCGAGCGGCGGCTGGCCGGCGTCGTGGTGGTGGGCACCCACGTGGCCGAGCGGCTGGAGTCGAAGATCCGCGGGATCTCGCAGGCGTTCAAGGAATACAAGCAGGCCCGGCTGCTCAAGAATCCCATCAAGGGCATCTACATCCTGCTCTTCCTGCTGCTCACGCTGATCATCGTGTTCTCCTTCACCTGGTTCGGGCTCTACCTGGCCCGCGGCATCACCGGGCCCATCGACCAGCTCGCCGAGGGCACGCGCGAAGTGGCGGCGGGCAACCTGAGCTACAAGGTGCGCGCGCGCGCCGACGACGAGATCGGCACCCTGGTGGACTCGTTCAACCGGATGACCGACGACCTCCTCGAGTCCAAGCGGCGGCTGGAGGAGGCCTATCTCGATCTGCAGGACAAGCACAGCGAGCTGGAAGACCGGCGGCGGTACATCGAGACCGTGCTGGAGGCCATCGCCACCGGCGTGGTCTCCTTCGATCACGAGAACCGGCTGACCACCATGAACCGGGCGGCGGCGCGCATGTTCGGCCTCGACCCCGCGGTCACGGCGGGGCGCTCGCTGGAGGAGACCTTCGCCGGCGGCGATCGGCGCGACGTGGTCGCGCTGGTGCAGCGCGTGCGGCGGGCGCGGACCGGCAGCATCGAGCAGGAGCTGAACGTGCGCGGAGGGGCGGGACACGTCTCGCTGCTGGCCTCGGCCACCGCGCTGCGCGGCCCCGACGGCGCCTACGCGGGGGCGGTGCTCGTGTTCGACGATCTCACCGAGCTGCTCAAGGCGCAGCGGCTGGCCGCGTGGCGCGAGGTGGCCCAGCGCATCGCCCACGAGATCAAGAACCCGCTGACCCCGATCCAGCTCTCGGCCCAGCGGCTCCGCCGCCGCCTCGCGCGCGATCCCGGACATGACCAGCAGCTCGTCATCGAGTGCACGGAGACGATCATCCAGGAGGTCGACGGCCTCAAGCGCCTGGTCGACGAGTTCACGCGGTTCGCGCGGATGCCCGCGCTCTCGCCCCGCCCCACCGACGTGCGCCCGGTCGTGGAAGCGGTGGCCGCGCTCTATCGCGAGTCGCATCCGGCGCTGCGGTTGACCACCCACTATCCGGACGCCTTGCCCCTCCTCGAGGTCGACCCCGATCACATCAAGCGGGCGGTCCTCAATCTCGTCGACAACGCGGTCGAGGCCGTCGCGGGAGCCGGTCATGTCGAGGTCGACGTCGTCGACGCCGCGGAGGCGGGCAGCGTCCAGATCGTGGTCGCCGACGACGGGCCGGGCATCAAGGCGGAGGACCGAGAACGGCTGTTCTTGCCGTACTTCTCGACCAAGACCAACGGCATGGGCCTCGGGCTGCCGATCGTCTCCGAGATCGTGATCGAGCACGGCGGCACGATCCGCGTCGAGGACGTGGTGCCGCACGGCAGTCGCTTCACCCTCGACCTGCCGGTGACGCGCGCGGTCGCTCCGCTGGAGGTCCAAGCGTAGTGTCGGGGGAACATATTCTGATCGTGGACGACGAGCCGGCGATTCAGTCGGCGCTGCGCGGAGTGCTGGAGGACGAGGGCTATCGGGTGACCGCGGTGGGCAGCGGCGCCGAGGCCATCGGCGCGGTCGCCGACGAGGTGCCCGACGTCGTGTTCCTCGACATCTGGATGCCCGGCCTCGACGGTCTCGAGACGCTGGCCCAGCTCAAGCGCGTACGGCCCGAGACCGCGGTCGTGATGATCTCCGGACACGCCACCATCGAGACCGCGATCAAGGCCACGCGGCTGGGCGCCTACGACTTCATCGAGAAGCCGCTGTCGCTCGACAAGACGCTGGTGACCGTGACCCGCGCGCTCGAGCACGCTCGCCTCGAGAGCGAGAACCAGAGCCTGCGCGAGAAGCTCGACGAGCGCTCGCAGCTCATCGGCGAGACCCCGGTGATGCGCGCGCTCCGCGACCAGATCGCCATGGCCGCCCCCACCAACGGCCGCGTGCTCATCCACGGCGAGAACGGCAGCGGCAAGGAGCTGGTGGCGCGGGCCGTCCACGCCAACTCGACGCGGCGCGAGCGCGCCTTCGTGGAGGTGAACTGCGCGGCCATTCCCGAAGAGCTGATCGAGTCCGAGCTGTTCGGCCACGAGCGGGGCGCCTTCACCGGCGCGCACGCCCGCCGGCGCGGGCGGTTCGAGCTGGCCGACGGCGGCACGATCTTTCTCGACGAGATCGGCGACATGAGCTTCAAGACGCAGGCCAAGGTGCTGCGCGCGCTCGAAGAACAATCGTTCGAGCGGGTCGGCGGCAAGGACACGGTGAAGGTCGACGTGCGGGTGATCGCGGCGTCCAACCGAAATCTGGAGGCGCTCATCCGCGACGGCCGCTTCCGCGAGGATCTGTTCTACCGGCTCAACGTGATTCCCATCGAGGTGCCGCCGCTGCGGGTCCGCACCGACGACATTCCCCTGCTCGTCGATCACTTCATCCGCACGTTCTCGGCGGAGAACGGCAAGCGGGTCAAGACGCTGACGGGCGAGGCCCTCGCCTACTTCCTGGGCTACGACTGGCCCGGCAACGTGCGCGAGCTGCGCAACATGGTCGAGCGCCTGGTGATCATGGCCCCGCGCCCGGTGATCGACGCCGAGGATTTGCCCGCGCCGCTCCGGCCCAAGGAGGGCTGGGCCGAGGGCGGCGAAGCGCGGGAGCGGACGCTGCGCGAGGCGCGCGACGGCTTCGAGCGCGCCTACATCCTGGCCGAGCTGCGCTCAAACGACTGGAACGTCACGCGCACCTCCGAGCGCCTGGGCATCGAGCGCAGCCACCTCTACCGGAAGATCAAGGCGTACGGCATCGGCCCGCCCAAGTGATCGGGCCCCTCGCCGGGCCGCCGCGCGTCGTCAACGTCGGGCTCGAGGTCTTCGCGCGTGAGCTCGCGCTCCTCGGCGCCCCTCACGTTCATCTCGACTGGCGCCCACCCGCGGGCGCTGACTCGCGGGTGGCCAGCCTCCTCGCCCGTCTGCTCGAGCGGAGCTCCGAGATCGACGCGGCGAATGCCGAGGCCCTCGGCCGGCTCGTCGAGGGCGAGCCCGCGCTGATCGATTGCCGACCGGCTCGCGAGGCGATCGATCTCCCCACGCACGTGGTGCTGCACGCGGGACCGCCGATCGAGTGGGAGAGAATGTGCGCGCCGCTCCAGGCCGCGGTGCTGTGCGCGATCCGCTACGAGGGCTGGGCCGGCGACGACCACGACGCGCGTCGGCTCGTCGAGCGCTCGGCGGTGACGCTGGCGCCGTGTCACCACTGGCGGTCGGTCGGCCCCATGACCGGGATCATCACGGCCTCGATGCCGGTGTTCGTGGTGGAGAACCGGGCCCGCGGCCACCGCGCTCACGCGACCATCAACGAGGGGCTCGGCAAGGTCCTGCGCTTCGGCGCCAACGACGAGAGCGTGATCGCGCGCCTGGCGTGGCTGCGCGACGAGGCCGGCCCCGCGCTGGGCGCGGCGCTGCGGGCCTCGGGCGGCATCGAGCTGCGGCCGCTCATGGCGCGGGCCCTCTCGATGGGCGACGAGATGCATCAGCGCAACGTCGCGGCCTCCGCGCTGCTCGGACGCGCGCTGATGCCGCACCTGGCCCGCACCGCCCGCGACACCGACGCGCTCGCGCGGCTGGCCGAGTTCATCGGCGGCAACGATCAGTTTTTTCTCAACCTCGCGATGGCCGCGGGCAAGGCCATCGCCGATCCCGCGTTCGTCCCCGGTTCCACGCTGGTGATCACGATGGCCCGCAACGGCACCGACTTCGGCATTCGCGTGTCCGGTCTCGGCGAGCGCTGGTTCGTGGCGCCCGTGAACACGCCGCGCGGTCTCTACTTCCCCGGCCACGGCCCCGACGACGCGAACCCGGACATCGGCGACAGCGCGATCGTGGAGACGATTGGACTCGGCGGCGGCGCCATGGCGGCGTCGCCGGCGGTCGCGCGCTTCGTGGGTGCGGGCGGCGTGGCCGAGGCGCTGGCGGCGACGCTGGAGATCGGCGAGATCACGCTGGCCGAGCACCCGCACTTCCGCATCCCGGCGCTCGACGATCGCGGCGCGCCCGTCGGCATCGACGTCCGCAAGGTGGTCGAGACCGGGATCACGCCGCTGATCAACACGGGGATCGCCGGGAGGATGGCGGGGACGGGCCAAATTGGCGCCGGCGTGGTTCGAGCGCCGCTGCCCTGTTTCACGCGCGCGCTGGAGGCCGTGCTCGCCCATCGAAGTTGACAGCCCGCGGGGCTGTCTGCTACGTTCCGCGCGCTTCGTCGCTCCCTGGGGAGGCCCTGTCCATGACCGCACCTTCGCGGCGGTATCTACTTCGGTCGATCAGCGGAATCCCTCTTGCCGTCGTGGCGCTGACAGCGCTCTTCGCGGTGGCCTTCGAGGCTCCGTCGGCGTGGGCCCAGTCCGTCAACGTGTACGGCCGGACGGCGAACGGCGACGTTCCCCCGACCCGCGTTCTCATCGGACCGGCCACGACACTGGACTCGCCCGAAGGCGACGACGTGGACACCGTCAACAACGAGCTGTGGGTGGCCAACAACGGCGCCAGCTCCCTCCTGGTGTTCACCCGGACGGCCGCCGGTAACACCGCCCCCATCCGCACCATCATCGGCCCGGGGACGGGGCTGAATCGTCCCGTCGGCATCAAGGTGGACACCATCAACAACGAGGTCGTGGTATCGAACGCCCTTGCCCCGAGCGTCACCGTCTACGCTCGAACGGCGACCGGAAACGTCGCCCCCCTTCGCACGATCGGCGGCCTGGCCACCCTGATCACCAACCCCTTCACCGCGGTCGTCGACAACGTGAATGACGAAATCGTCGTGCTGAACGTCGCCTCCCAGACCATCCGGGTCTTCAGTCGGACGGCCAACGGCAACGTGGCCCCGCTCCGCAGCATCGGCGGGGCGGCGACGACGCTGGTCTTCGCCCAGCAGCTGACCGTCGATCCCGTGAACAACTGGATCATCGTGACCGACACCTCGACCAACTCCGTCGTGATCTTCAGCCGGACGGCGAGCGGTAACGTCGCCCCCCTCCGGACGATCACCGGCGCGGCCACGGGATTGGGCAACCCGGTCGGCGTGAGCGTGGACACCGTGGCCAACGAGATCTTCGTGGTGAACGCGTTCGCCATCCCTCCGTCCGTCACCGTCTACAGCAGCCTGGCCAGCGGCAACGTCGCTCCACTCCGGACGATCAGAGGGCCGTCCACCCTGCTTCAGATCCCGCTCCACGTCGCCATCGACAGGGTGAACAACGAGGTCTTCGTGGTGAATCGATTCAACACCTCCGGTGTCCCGACGCTCTCCGAGTGGGGCGTGATCGCGATGGTGGCGCTGATCCTCTTCGGGGCGTTCCGCACGCTCCGCCACCGCCGAGCCACGCTGGGCAAGCTCGCGTAGCCGACTCCGCAGGACTCGCGGGCAGCGGCTCCGAGGCCGCTGCCCGCGAGCGCAGGGACCGCCTAGACCTTCAGGAGGTCAGTTCCTGGACTTTCCGCTACGTGGATGTCGACTCGAGTGGAAATCGGTGGATGACAATGCTCGACAGATCCGCTGCTGTCATGCGCTTGCTGGCCTCGAGGATTTCCAGGCCCACAATGTGCCTCTCCGCGTCGACATCGACGCTGACTCCATCCTCGATGTCGATGTTGTCCGCGGCGTCCGCCTCTCGCACCTGAATGTAGAGCGCGTCGGCTTCCGGATCGTACTCGATCTTCACCGTCCGCTCCTTTCCCGCGGCAGTCGCTTGAACACCGCCGTGATCACGACCAGTCGATCCGGCTCTTCCCGATACGTCACCCGTAGAAACCGCTCACCTACGGCGATCCACCCATTGATGCGACCCGCCCCGATCGATTCCTCCCAGCTCGCGGCTCGCACGGCTCGCTCGACGAGATGGTCGTCGATCCGGTGCCATCGCATCCGATTGATGGGTTTCACGTCGAGTATACCGCGTGAGAACGATCCTCGCGGTCGGGGTCGAGACCGGCCGAGACCCGGTGAACCACGTCGACAGCGTAGTGCACCCGAGCGATCGCGCAAGAGTATGAAGTTGGACACGCTCACGCCTGGCGGGCACCCGTCTGGGAATTCGCGCGGCCGATCGGAGGTCTCGACGATGAGCGAAACGATCCGGACGATCCGCGAGACGGACCTCGACGGCGCGGTCGCGGCCAACGCGGCGGGCGGCTGGGAGTAGCGGCGAGAACTCATTGACTTCTACCGCCGGCGGGACGATTCAACGGTTCTGGTGGCGGAAGTGGACACCCAGATTGCCGGCTGTGGCGGAGCCACGGTCTTTCCGGGCACGCCCCCCACCGGATGGGTGCACGGCATCGTCGTGCGCCCCGAGCGCCGGCGAACCGGCCTGGGCACGCGCCTTACCGAAGCGGCGATCGCGTGGCTCCGCAGCCAATCGGTCGAGACGGTGCTGCTCCTCGCGACCGACGCGGGCCGACCGGTGTACGACCGCCTCGGGTTCACGGCGGGTGAGCGCTACGGCTCCTTCCCCTGGCCCATCCCCGACCCGGTCGGCGCCGAGGTCAGGCGAATGACAAGCAGCGATCTTCCCGAGGTGCGAGCGCTCGATCGCCGGGCGACGGGAGAGGACCGCGCCGGGTTCATCGAGTCCCTCGCCGCCTCGGGATGGGTCGCGACACGCGCCGGCGCGGTCGTTGGCTTCCACCTCGCCTGGCCGTGGGGCGGCGGACCGATCGTCGCGGACGACCCCGCCACCGGCTGCGCGCTGATTGGCCTCGCCCGGCGACTACAGCCGGCGCCGTCGCGCGGTCTCGGCCTGCCCGTCACGAATGACACCGCGATGAAGCACCTCGCGGCGCATGGCATCACCGCCGACCGCTACTTGACGCGGATGTGGCTCGGGACACCGCCCCCCTGGAACCCGGAGATGATCTTCGGCGTCTTCAACTTCGGCGTCGGCTGAACAGACCCCGGGATCGTTTACGCGTGCCCTGTTGTCGCTTGGTGGCCCAAACGGGATTCGAACCCGTGTTCGCGCGCCGGCCCCGACAGCGCAATCGATTCCTGGGGCCGGCAGCGAGGAGCGAGCCTCACGCGATCGACGAGCCTCGGAGGGGCCTCGGACGGCGGCCCCTCCGAGTCAGACCTTCAGCTCGAACGCGTAGAGGCCGCCGATGATGCGGTCGACGGCGAAGCAGACTCCCCGGTCGTCCACCAGCACGTCGTTGATCTGGATGGCCTTCAGGCGCGACTTGCG
>DATHGT010000168.1:0-5157 GCA_035317605.1 Candidatus Acidiferrum sp.
GAGCGACGTACAGAAGGAATAGGACCGCGAGCATGTCGATCGCGCCGCCGAGTCCCCACATGACCACGCCGCCCCGCGTCTGGTCTTCGAGTGCTCCGGCGCCCGCGTATGACTGATAGAGCAGCGTGGGCGCCAGCGTGATCAGAAGTCCGAGGGCGGCGGTCTGGAACGCGCCGAGGACCAGATAGACGACGAGGGCTGGATATGGCGCTGGGCCGCGGAAGTGGGGCGCGGGGTGGATCACCGGCCACCAGAACAGCAGGGCGGACAGGAAGAACGTTGCGTGCTCGACGTCGTGCAGCCAGCGGTGGGAGAGCGCGGCGTCGTACGCGGTCGGGAGGTGCCAGCCCCACAGGACGCATGCCGACGCGATCCACGTGAGCGACATCGCGGTCGCGACGCGCCAGACGCGGCCCGCGACCGAGCGGCGCGTGACGTGGCGAGCGATCCGTAGCCGCCACGAGTGGGGCAGCGCCCAGAGCGTGAGGGGAAAGGGATCGGCGAGTAGGAGCGCGGGGGCGGCCACCACGATCAGCAGCATGTGCTGGATCATGTGGGCGACGAAGAGCCGGTCGGCGAGGGCGTCGAGCGGGGAGAGGAGGGCCGCCGCGAGCGCGGCGACGCCGACGAGCATGAACGCCGGGCGCCGGGCCGATTGCGATCGTTGCGCGCGCCGAGAGAGGCGCCACCAGCCGAGCGCGTACAGACCGGCCAGCACGAGCAGGGGCACGAGGACCTCGGGCCGAACGCTGGAGGTGAACGCGCCGAGGCGACCGGTCAACTCCGCCGGGGTGCCGGGCGTGTGGGCCCAGGCGGCGGCCACGTTACTTGCGCAGCGTGAGCACGGCGACCCAGACGAAGAAGGACACGTGCCCGATCAGGAACATCGCGAACGCGAGACGCTCGATTCCGCTCACCGGGCGCCTGCCCCGATGCCGAGCAGCCCGCCGAGGACGTTGTAGGCGAGGTCGGCGAAGAGCAGGACGAGGTTGGCAATGGCCAGCACGTAGAGCAGTCGCACGCCGGTCATCGCGCTTGTCCGGGACCGAGCCCGCCCCAGTACGCGAACAGGTAGTACACGCCCCAGACGGCGAGGACGGCGTAGACCACGAGCAGCCAACCGTCGACGCGCCCGTGGTAGCTCCTGATCTCGCCGTCGGCGAACTCCTCGACCGCGGGCTCGTCGTGCGGCGCCTCATCGCTCATGATCGATTCCCTCGGAGTCGAGCACCTGGTACTTCACCGACTCGACGTCGCGGAGCAGGCCGGCGGCCGCGGCCCAGACGAACAGGCACAGCGCGCCCAGGCCCATCAGCGTCGACACCAGGAACTGCCCGGCGATCAGATAGTGGAGCTCGCGCATGATTCAGCGTCCCTCCCCGAGCATACCCTTGTGGAACCGGACCATCGTCTTCGGCTGCTCGGCCACGCCCGGCGGCGCGGTGGGATCGAGGGCCAGCCGCGGGCTCGCGAACGCGTCGGGCTCCAAGACGTTGAGCCGCGCACGCGCCCGTTCGTCGAGCCGCAGTTCCTCGCCGGTGAGCGGGTCGCGAAACGCCGAGAGCGAGAGCACGTAGGCGCTGATGGCCCACCGCTCGTCGTCGGACATCGAGTCCGCGAACGACGGCATCGGGGTCCCGTCGAGGCCCGTGGTCATCGTGCGGTAGAGGTCGCGGACGTCGCCGCCGGCCTTGAACTGGCCGCGGATGAAGTCGGTGGGACGGATGGGGAACTTCGAATCGTCACGGAGCTGCGCGGCGGACGGTCCGTCGCCCTTGCCGCCGTCGCCGTGACATTCCCCGCACTTCGCCCGCGCGTAGAGCGCCTGGCCGCGGGTGAGCAGCTCGCGCGTGGGCTTGGGCGGCTCGCCGATCGGGATCGCGGGCTCGGGCCGCTCGTCTTTCCAGCGCGCCGAGAACGTCTTGACGTAGGCGATGGCGGCGATCCGGTCCTTCTCGGGAAGCTCATGCCACGTGGGCATCGCCGTCCACCGCACCCCGCGGGCGAGCGTGCGATAGAGATCGCCGTCCGTCGGCAGCGAGCCCGAGGGCGTCGTCCGGAACTTGAACGAGCCGAGCGTGAAGTTGCGCGGGCGCGGATCGAGAAACGTGGCCACGGGACCGTTGCCGTCGCCCTTGACCCCGTGGCAGCCGGCGCACCGGCGCGCGTACACGACCCGCCCGCGCTCGACCTGGGCCTCGGTCTGAGGGATCGACATCACGCTGACCGCGATCGCCTGGGGCTCGAAGGCGTCCCGCCACGCCCCGCGATTGGTGCCGAGCTTCTGCGTGTAGGCGACGAGCCCACGCAGCTCCGCCGTCGGCACGATCACCGTGAGCGTCTTGCCCTTCCACGCGTCCGCTCGGTCGTACGGCTCGGGCAGGCTCGCGATCTCGAGGACGGGGGTGCCGTCGGTCCGCGCCGCGAACGCGATCCCGTCCGGGCTCGGGTAGAGCGGAATCGATGCGCCCCTCTCGAAGCTGAACAGCGCCTTCAGCTCGCGCGAATCGCCGAGCGCGACGGCGCCGTCGCGCTCGATCACGGCGACGCGCGCCCTCCGATAGAGCCAGCGGAACTCCGGCATGATCGAGTCGGGCACGACCGCGCGCGGCGCCCAGTGATGGGCGAAATGCCAGTGGTCCGAAAACTTCAGGCCGACGCGGGTGAGGTCGGGACCGATCCGCCGCGTGGAGAGCAGGTGCGGCCAGTCGTGGGCGTACTCGCCGACCTCCGACACCGGTCCCCACCGCTGATCTTCTCCGGCGACGGGCCGAACGTACTGACTGTGGCAGTACCAGCAGCCCTCCCGCCGATACACGTCGCGCCCGAGCTGCTCGACGGCCGTATACGGCGTCGACTCATACCACACCCACTTGACCTCGCCCGCCTCGTTGCGCACCGCCCGGGTAGCGCGCGTCTCCCGCGACTCCGGAATCGCAATGGGCAGCAGTCCCTGAACAAAGATTGCGAGCGAGATGCACACGAACCCCGCCCCGAGCGCATAGAGCCTCAGCACGCGTTGACCTGCGGGCCGATCAAAACGGCCCAGATGCTAGGCGGCGACGAGCGACGACTGAGGCGTATGCCGCATACGCCGCAGGGAGGAGCGAGGAGCCAACGACGCAGATGGGCCGTTTTCATCGGCCCGCTGTGCGCATGAGGTTGTAGATCAGGAGCGAGATTCCGACGTCCATGGAGATGCCGGACAGCGTGCGGACGAACCAGAACGGTTTCATCGTCACCACCGTGTCGACCCACTCCGCCCGCGCCATCAGCATGAAGCCCTGCTGGAGGCCTTGCGCGCTCAGCACGAGCCCCATCGTCGCGATCCCGAGCGTGATGAGCCAGAAGCTCCAGTTGCCCAGGCGAAAGCTCCACAGCTCGCGGCCGAAGAGGCGCGGCCACACGTGCAGGGCGCCCCCGAGCGCCCACACCACGAAGGTGCCGAACACGGTGAGGTGCGAGTGGGCGATCACGAAGTCGGTGAAGTGGGTGGGCTCCTGGACCGAGCGCAGCGCCTCCACCGAGCCCTGAAAGCATCCCACCAGGTACATGAGCGACCCCATGATCAGGAACTTCGCCGGGAGATTGCGGGAGAAGCCGCCCCAGTGGCCCCGCATGGTCCCGAAGAAGTTCTGAAGAACCGTCCACACCGGGATGATCAGCATCATCGAGGAGACGATCGCGATGGTCTCCGCCCAGTCCGCGATGGGGCTGTAGAGGTAGTGGTGGATGCCCACGAACGGGTAGAAGAAGGCGAGCGACCAGAAGCCGATCAGCGAGAGCTTGTGGCTGTAGATCGGCGCGCGGGTGGCGGCGGGCAGGAAGTAGTAGATCAGCACGTAGCCGGCCGGGGTGATCCAGAGCCCGACCACGTAATGGAGAAACAGCCCGTGTAGGGCCGCGTTGTTGACGCCGGGGACCGTGCCGTAGGGGCCGATGATCAACAGCAGTAGGTTGATGTCCGTCCACACCAGCGCGCCGATCAGGTACCAGAGGCTCACGTAGAGGTCGCGCTGGCGGCGGCGCGCGATGGTCATCAGGAGCTGGAGCGAGATCGCCATCACGCAGCCGGTCAGCACGAGCACGTTGGGGAGCGGCAGCTCGCCCACTTCCCAGCCGCGATTGGTCCCGAACCCGGCGACTCCCACGAAGGCGGCGGCGAGGTTCAGGTTCCAGATCCACACCACGGCGAATCCCCACCGCTCGCGCCACACCCGCACGCCGGCCAGGCGTGGCGTCACATAGTAGGCCAGGCCGATGAACAGCGTGGAGAACGCGCCCCACACCACGCCGTTGACGTGCAGGGGTCGCAGCCGCCCGAACGTCGCCCACGCGTGGGCGCCGAAGAACTCGGGATAGTTGAACTTGGTGGAGACGATCACGCCCACGGTGGGGGCCAGCATCGTCCAGAAGAAGCCCCACAGGAGCCACCGGCGGACGAGATCCGGGTTGACGAGCGCGTCGTTGCGCGCCATCGCCCGGTCGACCTCGCCGGCCGTCCGCTCGTCGTCCCCGATCGTCTCGCTCCGCGCCCGTGCCGCCATGGATCAGCGGATTATCGCTCAGCGGCGCCCGCGCGGCGGCGCAATTGCCGGCGCCGTCCGCGGCTCGGGGCCGCGATCCCGCCGCGCCGTGTCGGCCCGCGCGTCTGACGCCGCTGGTCGATCGACCCCGCGACGGACACCACCACCACCGTTGATAGTTCATATGTCACCAACGAACCCATTGTGCTTATTGATGCGACCGGGCACGGATGTTGCCCCTGTCTCGGGCGACAGACCAAGCCCGGCTCACGATGGCCGAGGACGGCGACGCGCGGAGCGCGAGACGCGTGGCGCCGTCGGGTTGGGGCCCGACGCTGTGCCCACACGCGAAACGAGGGAAAGGGAGAGAACCATGCGAGCGTCAACCACGAAGCTGAGGCAACTCCTGGTGGCGGTGATCGCGGTGATCATGGGGGTGGGGTGCGCCACGACCCGTCCCGCTTCCGCGGCCCAGGTGCTCATTCTTGACCCCACGGTGTTCGGCGTCGGTACGCCCAGCCTCGAAGCCCAGATCGTCACGAATCCCGCGACCGCCGCCATCGCCGGCCTCAGCATGAGCGTTGACGTCGTTGCGGCTTCCGGCTGGGCGACGGCGTTGGCGTCCACGACC
>DATHGT010000169.1:0-19661 GCA_035317605.1 Candidatus Acidiferrum sp.
GCTGACCGCGCTCGAAGACAGCGGCCAGCAGGAGATGCTGAACTGGATGTGCCTGGCCGGCGCCATGGCCGAGCTGGGACACAAGCCCAAGGACACCGAGTTCGTCCAGAGCTACATCTTCAACTCGAGCAAGTGCTTCGCGAGCTTCGCCTAGCTCGCAGGGTTCTCCGCTGACTCCGACGCGCCCGTCGGCTCGGCTCGGCCGGCGGGCGCGCTCGCTTCTCGTCCTCGTCGTGATCGCCCTCGTGTGGGAGGGCGGCAAGACCCTCTTCTCGATTCCCTCCTACAAGCTGCCGCATCTGCACGAGGTCTTCGGGGATTTTCTGCGGCGGGGGGCGGGCGGCGAGTCGTGGGCGTGGATCATGGCCCAGAACGCGGCGTACACGGCGCTGGAAGGGATCGTGGGATTCGTCGTCGGAGGCATCGCCGGGCTCGTGCTGGCCATTGTGTTCGCGCACTCCCGGTGGCTCGAGCGCGGGCTCCTGCCCTACGTGATCGCGTCGCAGACCGTGCCGATCCTGGCCATCGCGCCCATGGTGGTCGTGTGGCTCGGCACCTCGTGGGTCTCGAAGGCGGTGATCGCCGCGTACCTCACGTTCTTCCCGGTGACCATCAACGTGCTGCGCGGCCTGCGCGCGGTCGATCCCGACGCGCTGGCCCTGATGCGCGCGCTGGCCGCCACCCCACGGCAGGTGTTCCTGCGGCTGCGCGTCCCCACCGCGCTGCCCTATCTGTTCACGGCGCTGCGTGTCTCGGCCACGATCAGCGTGGTGGGCGCGATCGTCGGCGAGCTGCCGGTGGGCAGCCGCTACGGGATGGGCGTGGTCATCATCAACGCCGCCCAGTACTACAACTGGCGCCCGGCCAACCTGTGGGCGGCCATCCTGGTCTCGGCGCTGATCGGCATCGCGTTCTACCACGCGGTGGCCGCGGTGGAGCGCCGGATCGTCAGATGGCAGCCCCTCGCGCCCGCGATCTGAGCGCCCCGCCCGATCCCGCACGGCCGCACGGCGACCTCACCAGGAGCGCGCCCGTGATCGACATTCGCTCCGTGGGCAAGACGTTCTCCAGCCAGGCGGGAGCGACCGAAGCGTTGTCGGACGTCACGCTCTCGGTTGCCGCTGGCGAGTTCGTCTCGATCATCGGGCCGTCGGGCTGCGGCAAGTCCACGCTGCTCCGGATCATCGGCGATCTCGCGGAGCCGTCGGCGGGCGAGGTGAGCGTACGCGGCAAGTCGCCGCGCCAGGCCCGGCTCGATCGTGAGTACGGCATCGTCTTCCAGACGCCCGTGCTCTACGACTGGCGCACGGCGATCGAGAACGTGCGGCTGCCGATGGAGCTGGCCGGCCGCCCGCGCGCCGAGTGCCTGTCCCGGACGGCGACGTTGCTCCGTCTCGTCGGGCTCGACGGCTTCCACGCGCACTATTCGTGGCAGCTCTCGGGCGGGATGCAGCAGCGCGTGGCCATCGCCCGCGCGCTGGCCCTGGCGCCCTCGATCCTGCTCATGGACGAGCCCTTCGGCGCGCTCGACGAGATGACCCGCGAGCGCCTCAACGCCGAGCTACTCGAGGTCCGCCGCGAGACCGCGGCGACCGTGCTCTTCGTCACCCACTCGATCGCCGAGGCCGTGTTCCTCTCGACACGGGTGGTCGTGATGAGCCCGCGGCCCGGACGCATCGCCAGGGTTCTGGACGTCGATCTTCCCCAGCCACGGACGGAGGGGACCCGCGCGCTGCCGCGCTTCTTCGAGCTGGTGACCGCGGTGCGCGAGGCGCTCCGGAAATCGGGAGCCTGAGCGGTGCGCGGCCTCGGCGAATACATCCCGGCCCTCATCGTCTTCGCGCTGGGGATCGCCGCGTGGGAGGCCGCCGTCTTCGCCTTCTCGATCGAGTTCTACCTGCTGCCGGCGCCGCACGTCATCGTCGCGAGCCTGACCGAGAACTGGCCCGTGCTCGTCGAGTCCGGACTCTACACGTTCACCGAGGCCGTCGCCGGCTACGCGCTGGGATGCGGGGGCGGCATCGTCGCGGCCATGGCGGCCAGCCGATCGCCCGCCTTCGCGGGGTTGATCCTGCCGTACGCGATCGCGTCGGCGTCGGTGCCGATCATCGCGCTGGCTCCGCTGGCCATCGTCTGGTTCGGGATCGCTCAGGGCTCGAAGATCGCGATCGTCACGCTGATGACGTTCTTTCCCACCTTCATCGGCACCCTGCGCGGACTGCTCAGCGTGTCGCCCGACGCGCTCCACCTCATGCGAAGCTGCGCGGCCACCGAGTGGCAGATCTTCGCCAAGCTGCGGTTCCCCCACAGCCTGCCCTACGTCTTCACCGCGCTCCGCTCCTGCACGACCCTTTCGATGATCGGCGCGGTGGTCAGCGAATTCTTCGGCGGGCCGGTGAAGTCACTCGGCGTCTACATCAAGAGCACCGCCAGCCTGTTCCAGACCCGCCAGGCCTGGTCCGCGATCCTGGTGGCCTGCGCGCTCGGTCTCGTGTTCTACTTCGCGGTGGCGCTCGTGGAGCGCGTCGCGACCCCCTGGCGCGCCCCCCGCGAGGCCGTCTGAATCGAGAGCCCTGACTGAAAAGAGAGACTCCAACCGAGGGCCAGGTGGCGTCTCACGCCGTGAAACCCCTTTGTCTTTGGGGTTTCACGGCGTGAGACGCCGCCTGGCCCGGTGGGATCCACGGGAGGTGACGATGCTGACTGGATGGAAGCTCTTGCCGGTGGTGATCGCGCTGCTCGCCCTCGCGCTGCTCCCTGACGACGCCGCCACGCAGGCCGCCGACAAGGTCACGCTCCAGCTCAAGTGGGTGACCCAGGCTCAATTCGCGGGGTACTACGCCGCGAAGGCGAAAGGCCTCTACGCCGCGGAGAAGCTCGACGTCACGATTCGTCCGGGCGGCCCCGATATCGTTCCCGAGCAAGTCGTGGCGGGCGGCGGCGCGCAGTTCGGCATCGACTGGCTGCCGAGCCTGCTCTCCGCGCGCGACCAGGGCGCGCCGCTGACCAACATCGCCCAGGTCTTCGCCCACAGCGGCATGCGCGAGCTCGCCTTCAAGACCTCCGGCATCAAGGGCGCGGCCGACCTGCGCGGACGCAAGGTCGCGGTGTGGTTCGGCGGCAACGAGTTCGAACTGCTGGCCACCCTCGAGAAGTACAAGATCGACCGGAACAAGGACGTCACCCTCGTCCAGCAGCCCTTCGACATGAACCTGCTGCTGCAGAAGCAGGTCGACGCCGCCGCGGCCATGACCTACAACGAGTACAAGCAGGTCCTCGACGCCGGCGTGAAGCCCGACGATCTCGTCGTGATCGACTTCAACCGCGAAGGCACGGCCATGCTGGAGGACGGCATCTTCACGCGCGCCGACTGGCTGCGCGACGCCAAGAACAAGGCCGTGGCCGCCCGCTTCCTGCGCGCCTCGCTCAAGGGCTGGGAGGCCTGCCGCGACAAGCCCGCCGACTGCGTGGAGATCGTGCTCAAGGAAAGCCCCGTCCTCGGCCGCGATCACCAGACCTGGATGATGACCGAGATCAACAAGCTCGTCTGGGGCCCCCCCGCGCCCAAGAGCCCCCTCGGCAAGATGGACCCCGCCGCCTTCAAGCAGACCGCCGACATCGCCCTGAAGTTCGGCGTCATCAAGAAGGCCGTCGACGCCGGCGCCTACACCCACGAGGTCTGGGAGCTGGCGCAGAAGAAGTAGTCGTCAGAATTGGCCGTGGCGGCCGGCGCCGGAGGCGAAGCGGCGGGCGCCTTCCTGGCTCTCGCCGGTGTCGGCTGTTGCGTTGCCGAGCATGAACTCGTTGGCGAGCGCGGCGGGCAGCGGCAAGCCCATGCCTTCCCACGCCGAGCGGCGGTCGCTGCGGACGCAGTTCGGGGGAAACGCGGCGATCGTTCGGGCCAGCGTTTCGGCTTCCTCGCGCGCTCGGCCCGCCGGCACCACGCGGTTGGCGAGGCCGAAGTCGAGGGCCTCGCGGGCGTCGACCGGGCGGCCGGTGAGGATCAGATCCAGCGCGCGTGAGAGGCCGATCAACCTGGGTAGACGGACCGTTCCGCCGTCGATCAGCGGCACGCCCCACCGGCGACAAAAGACACCGAATACGGCGGTTTCGCTGGCGACCCTGAGATCGCACATCAAGGCTAGCTCTAGCCCGCCGGCGACCGCGTAACCTTCGACGGCGGCGATGGTGGGCTTGGTGAACGTCATGCGGCTCGGGCCCATCGGACCGTCGCCGTCGGGGGCCAGGCGGAGTCCGCGCTCCGTGCCGCGGGCCTTGAGGTCGGCGCCCGCGCAGAAAACGCCGCCCGCGCCCCAGAGCACGGCCACCCGCAAGTCGTCGTCGCGCTCGAACTCACGGAACGCCTCCGCGAGCGCGCGTGACGCGGGGCCGTCGACCGCGTTGCGCGCCTCCGGCCGGTCGTTCACGATCGTCGCCACAGCTCCGTTGCGTTCGAGTCGGATCGCCATGCTCATGCCCTCTCGATGCGGGATAGCGGGGTTGGCCTCGTCGAGGTCTGGTCCCCGTTCAGCGAATCTTCGATTCTCGGACTATGCGAGCAGCTCGCCGACCGTCGTGAGCGTGTAGCCCTGGTCGCGGAGGCCGTCGATCATCGCGGGGAGCGCGGCGGCGAGGCGCTCGGGGGCGCCGGGCACGCCGTCGGCGTCGTGGAGGTCGACGATCGCCCCCGCGTGGGCGCGAGCGAGCACGTGCGTGGTCTGGGCGTCAGCGGGTTGAGCGCGCAGTCCCTCGGGCTGGATGGACCAGAACACGCACGAGAGATTGGCGCGGCGCAGGACGCCGAACAGCGACGCGTTGACCATGCCCCACGGTGGACGGAAGAAGCGCGGCGCGGCGCCGGTCAGCTCGCTGAGCCATTGCTGGGCGCGGACCACCTCGTCCTCGGTCCGTCGCGGACCACAGAACCAGAGGCTCTTGTGCGACCAGCCGTGACTCGCGATCTCGTGGCCGGCCGCCGCGATCGCCCGTACCGCGCGGGGATGGGCGTGGGCGCGCTGTCCCACGACGAAGAACGTGGCGCGGACGTCACGCTCGGCGAGAGCGTCGGCGATGCGCGGGGTCCACAGGGGATCGGGGCCGTCGTCGAAGGTGAGCGCGATCCGCCGGCCGAGCGCGGGGCCGCGCCACGTCGCGGCCAGCGTCATCACGTGGGCGCCCCACGCGTAGCCGACCCAGAGCGCGGCGGCGGCGCCGAGACCCAGCCGGGCGAGCCGCATCAGGCCCTCGCGCGTCGGGGGGGTATGGGGGGAGCCGTAGGGGTCCCTCATCTCAATAGGCGACGGCCCGCTCGAGGACGAGACTCGCGATGTGACGGCTCGCCTCGGGACGCCTGGCCAGCCGGATCTGCGCGCGCAGACGGTCGAGGAGCTTCGGCTCGCTGAGCGCGCGCTCGAGGGCCTGGCCCAGCTCTCGGCGCCGGCGGGCGACCAGCGCGATGCCGGCCCGCGAGGCGAACCGCTCGTTGCGGCGCTCCTGACCCGGCAGAGATCCATAGGTCAGGATCGGCAGCTCGGCGGCCATGGCCTCGGCGAGCGTCATGCCGCCGGCCTTGCTGACGAGGAGATCGGCGGCGGCCATGAGCGGCCGCACGTCGTCGACGAAGCCGAAGACGCGCAGGGTGCTCCCGGCGGTGAGCCGCCCGATGTCGTCCGCGAGCGCCGCGTCGTGACCGGCCACCACCAGCGCCTGCGCCGGCGCGCGCAGCTCCAGCAGCGCGTTCGCCACGTCGCGCAGGCGTCCGAACGACCCCTGCGCGCCCGCCATCGCGAGCACGACCGGCAGGTCAGGAGAGAGGTCGAGCGCGCGGCGCGCGGCGAGGGGATCGAGCGGGGTCTCGAAGCCCGCGCGCACCGGCACGCCGGTGACGATCACGCGATCGGGGGCGATGCCGCGGGCCACGAAGTCGTGCTTGACCTCCTGGGCCGCGACGCAGTAGCGGTCGACGCCCGGAGCGATCCACTGGCTGTGGGCGACGAAGTCGGTGACCACGGTCGTGTGGGGAGGCATGCGCCGGCCCTCGCGCGCCAGCGTCGACAGCGCCACCGTCGGCGTCGCGTGAACGCTCACCACCGCATCGGGTTTCATGGCGTCGAGCAGCTGGCCCAGCCGAGAGGCGCCGAGGCAGGGCACGCCGAACGCCCAGCGCGAATCGCTGGACAGTCGATCGCCGATGCCGTAGGCGAACCCCCACACGGCCGGAGCGCGACGCAGGATCGCCGCGTAGAGTCCGCGGGTGGCCCGGTCGAACGCCGGATGCACGAGGTCGCGAAAGTGATCGACGACCGTGACCGACGCGCCGGCCGATGTGAACGCAGCGGCCAGGCTCTGCGCCGCCGCGTTGTGGCCAGACCCGTAGCTGGCGGTGAGAATCAAGACGCGCATCGGCGCTCATCGTAACTTGACGCGGGCGGAACGACTAGAGCCGGTTTCGGAAAGGGGAGAGAAGCCCCGCTCCGGGCGTTGTAAGATGCGGACGAATTCACGGGGAGGTCCATCGACATGGCGCGCTACGTCACGATTGCCGCGGCCCAGCTGGGGGCGATTCCCGAGGGCACCAGTCGCGAGGAGATGGTCGACCGGATGCTTGCCTTGCTGGAGCAGGCCGTCGAGCAGAAGGTCGACATCGTCGCGTATCCGGAGCTGGCGCTGACGCCCTACTTTCCCAAGCGCATCCGTGACGACTTCGACCAGTTCTTCGAGACCGAGATGCCGCCCAAGTGTCTCGATCCGCTCCTGCGCCGGGCCGGGCAGGCGGGCGTGGTCTGTCACATCGGGTTCGCGGAGAAGGCCGGCGCCAAGTATTTCAACACCGCGATCCTCACCGACGAGGGGGGCGCGCTGAGCGGGACGTACCGCAAGATCCACCTGCCGGGCGTCACCAAGCCCGACGGGTACGCGCAGGTGTACGAGCCGTACTTCTTCGCGGTCGGCGACACCGGCTTCCGCGTGTTCCCCACGCGCAAGGCTCAGGTGGGCATCGCGGTGTGCCAGGATCGGCGCTTCCCCGAGTCGTATCGGAGCCTCGGCGTCCTCGGCGCCGAGGTCGTGCTGATCGGCTACAACACACCGATGTCCCCGCTGGCCCTCGACCTCAACGAGCTGTCGATGCGCGCCGGCGCGTACCAGAACAACCTCTTCGTGGTCGGCGTGGCCAAGGCCGGGCTGGAAGACGGGGTGGAGTTCATCGCGGGCAGCTGCATCATCAACCCGATGGGCCAGGTGATCGCGAAGGCGAGCACGTCGGGCGACGAGCTGATCACCGCGCGGCTCGACCTCGACCAGATGCTGCCCGCGCGCAAGCGCTGGAACTTCCTGGGGCGCCGCCGCCCCGAACACTACGACCTGCTCACCAAGCCAGTTCCGCCCGCATTGCGAGATGAGCCCGGTTCCTCCGGGCGAGACGAGCGGTGAGATGGATCGGAGGATCGAAGGGATGAACGTCGAAACGATCGTTCGCGGAGGTCGAGTCGTCACTCCGGCCGGCGTCGACGACACGCTGGCCATCGCGATCGGCGGCGGCAAGATCGTCGCCCTCGGCTCCGAAGCGGTGTTGCCCAGGGCCGACCGGGTCATCGACGCCTCGGGCAAGATCGTGTTTCCCGGCGCCATCGATTGCCACGTGCACCTCGGGGCCGAATACGACGACTGGCGCGGCGGGCCGATCGCCGCCGCCCACGCCGGGCTCACCACGCTCGTCGCCTTCGCGCTCGTCGACGACGCCAAGCAGGAAACGCTGCCCCAGGCGATCCACCGTCAGAGCGAGGAAATCGACTCTCAGTCCGTGCTCGACGTCGGCTGCCACTACATCCTGCAGAACGAGCCGTACATCATCGACGGCATCCCCGAGGCGATCACGCTCGGCGTCAGCTCGTTCAAGATGTTCATGACGTACAAGAAGCGGCCGAAGCGGATGTGCTCGGACGAGTTCATCGCCAAGGCCATGGAGCGGATCGCGGCCCATGGCGGGCTCTGCCAGCTCCACTGCGAGAACGGCGACGTGCTCTGCTTCCTCGAAGACAAGTCCATCGCATCAGGCCACGTGCACCCGCGCGACTTTCCGCCGACGTGCCCGGACTGGACGGAAGAAGAGGCGATCAACCGCGCGATCCACATCGGCCAGCTCACGGGTTGTCCCGTCTACGTCGTGCACCTGAGCACCCGGCTCGGCCTCGAGCGCATCAAGCAGGCGCAGGCCGCGGGGCACCGCGTGTGGACCGAGACCTGCCCGCAGTACCTGCTGCTGACGGACGCCGAGATGGAGAAGTGGGGACCGCTGGCCAAGATCGGCCCGCCCCTGCGCCCGGCCGGCGGCCCCGACCGCGACGCGCTGTGGAAGGGCCTCGAGGGCGGCTACATCGCCAACGTGGCCAGCGACCACTCGGCCCGCGCCAAGAAGTTCAAGGAGCCGGGCTGGAAGAACATCTTCGTCGACGACAAGGGCACCGTGATCCCGTTCGGCAGCCCGTCGCTGGAGACGCTGGTGCCGCTCGTCTACAGCGAGGGCGTGGTCAAGCGCGGCCTCCCGCTGACGTGGATGGCCCGCGTGCTCGCCGAGAATCCCGCGCGCACCTTCGGGTTCTATCCGCAGAAGGGCGCGATCCGCGTGGGCTCCGACGCCGACCTGTTGATCTACGACCCCGATCACGAGGGAACGATCACGGTCGACGATCACCACGGGATGGCCGGCTGGACGCTCTACGAGGGCTGGCAGCAGCGCGGCCGGCCGTGGATGACGCTGCTGCGCGGCGAAATCCTCCTGAACCAGGGACGGCTCGAGCAGAAGCCCGGGTATGGCGGGTTCCTGCGGCGCGGGACGCCCCAGCCGCCCGTGGCCGGACCCGTTCGCTAAATGGAGCTCGGGGAATTGGTTGACCGTCTCACGGCGGGGGTCGGCTGGCCTGGGTCCTCGAAAAGAGGAGCGAAGCTCCTCTTTTCTGCGAAATCGGCGCCGACCCCCGCCGTGAGACGGTCAACCAATTCCCCGAGGATCATTGGATGATGGATTACCTGGACCAGCTGGCGCAATTCGTGAGGACCACGAACTATGTGTCACTGCCCGCGCCGGTCATCGCCGCGGCGCGCCTGGTGCTGCTCGACACGCTGGGCGCGATGCTGGCCGGCAGTCGCCTGCCCGAGAACGCGAGGCTCGCCAGGCTGGTCGCCGAGCGTTCGGGACCGCGCACCGCTGTCCTGATCGGTCACGCCGGGCGCGCCGAGCCCATGCTGGCCGCGCTCTCCAACGCGACGGCCGGCGTCGCGCTCGAGGTCGACGAGGGCAATCGCTGGGGCGGCGGCCATCCCGCGATCCACACGCTGCCCGGACTGCTCGCCGTCGCCGAGGAGATCGGCGCCGACGGCCCGCAGCTGCTCGCCGCGCTCGTCGCCGGCTACGACGTCTCGTCACGCATGGGCGGCGCGACGACGCCGCGCTTCAACGTCCACACCCACGGCACGTGGGGAACCATCGGCACCGCGGTGGCCGTGGCCAAGCTCTTCGATCTCGACGCGCCGGCCATCCGCCAGGTCATGAACCTCGCGGTGTCGATGAGCCCGGCGAATTCATGGGTGCCCTGCTTCGAGGGCGCCACGATCCGCAATCTCTTTCCCGGACGGTCGGGGCTGCAGGGCGTGCTCGCGGTGCATCTGCATCGCTGCGGGTTCACCGGTCCCGTGGACGCGCCCGCCGACGTGTACGGGGTGATCCTCGGCGAGCGCTTCGAGCCCGACGAGGCCGTCCGGCGACTGGGGGAGGAGTATCGGATCGCCACCAACTATTTCAAGCTCCACGCGTGCTGCCGCATCAATCACTACGCACTCGACGCGCTGGGACGCATCATGCGCGCCCATCGTTTCGACGCCGCCGACGTCGAGCAGGTGACGGTGACGTCGATTCCCTTCGGCGAGCGGATGGCCGAGCCCGCGCCGGCCACGATGCTGGCCGCCAAGTTCTCGATCCCCTACGCGGTGGCGGCCTCGCTGGTGCTCGGCCGCACCGACCTCGCGGCCTTCGAGGACGCGGCCGTGGCCGATCCGCGCCTTCACCGGATGGCCGCGCGCGTCGAGATCGGCTCCGATCCCGCGATGAACCCGCGCGGTCCCGCCGACTATCCGACCGCGGTGGTGACGGTGGCGCTCCGGGACGGTCGCACGCTGACCGACGCGACCACGGTGGTCCGCGGCGACTCCGCCGCCCCCGCCGACCTCGGGGAGATCATCGAGAAGTTCGAGACGCTGGCCGAGCCCATTCTCGGCGCCGCCCGCGCCCGCGCGGTAGTGGAAGCCGTCGACCGCATCGACGAGCTGAAGAACATCCGGGACCTGACGTCGTTGCTCAGCGCAGCCTGACGCTGCGATGATACTGCCGGCCGCACCGCCGGCACCGAATCCATCCGCGCCTGGCCCGCTTCACGAACGCCCCGCAGTGCGGGCACCGCTGAAAGCGCTGGCGGAACAGCAGATACAGCAGCAGCGCCACCACCGCCATGACGACGAGCCACATGTTGGAGGAGAGCGCGGGAATCACGGCCCCACATCATACGTCAGCCGCGGCCTTTACTTGCTGACCGGCCCGGGTTGACGCGCCCACCGGGGCTGTGTAGATTTCCTAGTCACGGACGATTAGCTCAGTTGGCAGAGCGCTGGCCTCACATGCCAGAGGTCACTGGTTCAAGCCCAGTATCGTCCACCATCACAATCAGTAGTTTAGCCGCTGTTTATGCGGGGATTCGCACTCGGCGGGTCCCCGCGCAGCATCCCCACAAATCCCCGAAAGTCCCCCCGACTTTGCCTGGAATAGGCCAAAGTGGTGGGAGGGGTCCCTCACAACCGCCGCCGCCGCTTCGTGGACGATTTACAAAACATCGCTTGACGAACTCGATCGTTGTCGCGCACACTCCCGCCAGAATGAGACGCGGCCGAATCACCCTGACTTTCACCTTGGCCATTGCCGCCGCCGTCGTGCTCACGCCCGCGGTCGCGATGGCCGGCGGGCCCGTGGGCAGGCCGATGGCGGGCGGGGGCGCCGCGGGCGTTCGTGGCGGCGTCCAGCCCGGCGGCGTCCGTCATCAGGGGCCCAACGTTCGTCACGGCGGCAGCGGCGAAGCGATCATTCAAGCCATTCAGCCCGGAGCGCCTCGGAATTTCGTGTCGGTCCCGTCCGGCCGGAACGTGGTCACGCCCGGCGCGACGGTGGCGTCCTGGGTCTTCGCGTCGCCGGTCGTGTACGCAGTCCCTCCCGTGTACGACGCTCCTCCCGCGTACGACCCCGGTCCGCCCGTGTACTATCCGCCGCCGGTGAGCTACACGGCGCCCGTGGAAAACGTCGTCGTGTACGCGCCTTCACCCGCGCCGCCGCCGATGCCGACCATCGTGGAGTTTTCGACGGGCAGGTACGAGTTGCGCGGCGACGGGATCACGACCGCGTACGTCTGGGTCTGGATCCCAAATCCGCCGACGGCGCCGCCGTCGCTGGTGCCGATTCCCGAGGACCCGCCGCGCGCGAGTCTCCAGCCGCTCTACCGGTGGACCGACGAAGCCGGAGTCGCGCACTGGACGGATCGCCGAGACGCGGTTCCGGAACAGCACCGCGTGGAAGCGGAGCTTCCTCGGATTCCGTAGTCCCGCCGTTTCGTCCCATCCTTCGATCGCGACCGATCCCTCATGCCGGGCCGAGCGCCCGACGGCGCCTTGACGGCGTGGACTCCGCGGGCGCACACTCGGCCTGCATCCGAACGCGGGAAGGAGCGACATGACGCACGGCCGGATCGCTCTCACGCTGTCGCTGGTCATCGCCGCGGGGCTTGCGCTCGCGATGGCGGGCCGAGCTCACGGCAGACCGGGCGGAGGCGCTGTCGCCCAGAGCCGGCCGTCCGGCTTTCATCAGGGCGGTGGCTTCCATACCCGCCCGTCGGGGTTTCAGAGCGGCGGATTTCATCACCGGCCTCAGCACGCCGGACCGCCACACTTCGGACGACGGCCGTTCGTTCGGAACGTGGTCACGTTCGGCGCGTTCGCGGCACCCTTCGTCTACGCGCCGCCGCTCGCGTATGGGTCCGCCCTTCCTTACGACAGCGGCTACTACGATCCCTCCGCCTACTCCGTGCCGCCGGTGAGCTACAGCCCGCCCGTGAGCTACGGTCCGGCCATGGGGGGCGCCGTCACGCTGGTGCCCTCGGCGCCCACGTCGGCGCCGACGCCCTCCGTCGTCGAATTTCCGACGGGACGGTACGTGCTGCAGGGCGACGGGACGACGGTGCCGTATAGCTGGGTGTGGATCCCGAATCCGCCGACGGCGCCACCGGCCGCGGCGCCTTCGAGCTCACGTGAGCCCTCGAGCGGTCGGCAGCTCTACCGCTGGACCGACGAGGCGGGCGTCGCGCACTGGACCGACCGCTGGGACGCGGTCCCGCCGCCGTACCGTGCCGAGGCCCAGCAACCGCGACTCCGGTAGCCGCGCCGGCCGTTCACACCGTCCGAGGAGAACGCCCATGCATCTCGTCGTGAGATGGCTCATCAATGCGATCGCGCTGCTCGCCACCGCCTTCATCGTCCCGGGGATTCATCTGAGCGCCAGCGGCCGGCCCGGATACAACGAGTGGGTGACGCTGGCCATCGTGGCCGCGATCTTCGGCGTCATCAACGCGATCATCCGGCCGGTGGTGGTGCTGCTGACGCTGCCGCTGACCATCGTCACGCTGGGGCTCTTCATCTTCGTGGTGAACGCGCTGATGCTGATGCTGACGGGCCGGCTCGCCCACGCCTTCCACCTCGGCTTCCGCGTCGACGGCTTCGGCGCGGCCCTGCTCGGCGCGCTCGTGATCGCGGTGGTGAACTTCATCCTGGGACGGGTGTTCTCTCACGAGCTCTGATTTTCAAGGACCACCTCGGCTCGGCTAGGCCCCCCAATACGCCAGTGCTACACTGGCCGCGACAGTTTCACACTGTGACATTGCCTGGAGGTCGCGCATGAATGTGAAGATTTTCTTTGACGGGCAGAACTTCTACCGCTCCCTCCTCCGCTATGACGAATCGCTCCGCGTCGACTACGATCGCCTCGCCGTCTGGATCACCGCGGCCGTGGGCGGACCGGGCGGCGTGTTCTGCGGCGCGTACTACTACGTCGGCATTTCATCGGACGCGCCCCCGCTGGTCGAGGGATTTCTCAAGGGACTCGAGCTGCGGCCCGGCTACTTCGTGCGGCGCGAGCCGCGCGTGCGCCGGAGCAGCCGCTGTCCGTCGTGCGGACTGGACTACGAGTACACCACCGAGAAGCGCGTGGACACGCGGCTGGTCGCCGAGCTGATCCAGTACGCGGCCAACGGCGCCTTCGACGCGGCCGTGCTGGTCTCGGGCGACGACGACTTCGTCCCCGCGGTGGAAGCGGTGAACGCCCTCGGCAAGCGCGTATGGGTCGCCACGTGGTCGGCCGAGGAGCTGTCGAGCGATCTGCGCGTGCGCTGCTTCGGCCAGATCCGTCTGAGCGAGGGACTCGGCGCGTTTCGGGTCGAGCGTCCGCGCATCGCCGAGCGCGAGCGCGTGGGCACGGGCCCCCACGTGGACGGGCGGGTGCCGTTCCGCCCGGTACGCTTGCCGCAGGAGCAGGCGCTGGAGCGCGCGCTCGCCGAGCTGCAGCGGGCGCAGACGCGCCTGCCTCACGTGAGCCGCGGCTACTTCGTCACCCGCTGGCGCTCGCACCAGCTGCCGCCGGCCGGGCAGGAGCGCGAGGCGCTCGTGCAGCAGCTCATCGAGGGCGGCTTCGCCGAGGAGTTCGAGCTGAGCGACGCCGAAGGCCGGGTCATCCGCGCCATCAGGATCGTGGGGGCGTGACATGACGCTTGCCGAGAAGCTCGCGGAGTTTGCCGCCGATCTCACGTTCGAGGCTCTGCCCGCCGCGGTGGTCAACGACGTGAAGCTGCGCGCGCTCGACATCCTCGGCATCGCGATTGCGGCTTCCGCGCACGAGGTCGGGCCGCCGATGCGGGCCGGGCTCGAAGCGTGGGCCGGGCGCGGCGAGTGCACGGTGATCGGCGCCAAGTTCACCGCGAGCGCGCCGATCGCGATCATGCTCAACGGCACGCTGGCCCACGGCCTCGACTTCGACGACACCCACGCGCCCTCGGTGACCCACGCCTCCGCGGTCGTGATCCCGACCGTGCTCGCGCTCGGCGAAGCCGGTGGACTGGACGGGCGCGCCGTCATCACCGCGGCCGTCGCCGGCTACGAGTCGATCGCGCGGATCGGCATGGCTGCGCCCGCCGCGTTTCATCGCCGCGGCTGGCACGCGACCTCGGTGTGCGGAACGTTCGCCGCCGCGCTGGCCGCGGGCGTGTGCGAGCGGCTCGATCGCGCCGCGTTGACGTCCGCGCTCGGCATCGCGGGCAGCTTCGCCTCGGGCGTCATGGAATTCCTCCAGGACGGCTCGTGGGTCAAGCGCCTGCATCCGGGCTGGGCGGGCCAGGCCGGGGCCACCGCCGCCGCGCTCGCCCGCGCGGGCTTTCCCGGTCCGGCGACCATTCTCGAGGGGCGCTACGGGCTCTATCGCACGTTCGTCGACGCCGATCCCGACACGCGCCCGTTCGATACGCTGGGTCAGACGTGGGAGACGCTCAACGTCGGGTTCAAGCCGTATCCCGCCTGCCACTTCCTGCACGCGTTTCTCGACTGCGCGCTCTCGCTGCGCGAAGCCCATCGTCTCGTCCCCGACGCGATCGAGTCGATCGAATGCCTGGTGCCGCCCAGCGGGATGCCGATCGTGGTCGAGCCGTATCCGGCGAAGCTTCGCCCGCGCACGCCGTACGACGCTCAGTTCAGCCTTCCGTATTCCGTGGCCGCCGCCTTCGTCGACGGACGCGTGGACCTCGACACCTACGCGAGCGAGCGGCTCGGCGAGGGGAGCGTGCTCGCTCTCGCTGATCGCGTCGTCTGCCGTCCCGATCCCGACACGACGTTTCCCAACGGCTTTCCGGGCTGGGTGCGCGTGCGATTGACCGACGGACGGACGCTCGAAGCGCGAGAGCCGGACGGCCGCGGCGGGCCGGCGCGGCCGCTGCCCGCGCGCGCCATCGTCGAGAAGTTCCGCGCCAACGCCGGTCGCGTGCTGCCCGCGTCGCGCGTGAGCGAGCTGGAGCGCGCGACGCTCGCCCTCGACACCCAGGCCGACGTCCGCTCGCTGATGCCGCTCTGCCGAGCCTGATTGTCGATGGACTTCGCGCTCACCTCGGAGCAGGAAGAGCTGATCCGCACCCTGCGCGCGTTCTCCAAGCGCGAGCTGGCGCCGCGCTCGGGCCACTGGGATAAGTCCGGCGAGTTCCCGTGGGACGTGTGGCGTCAGATGGGCGAGCTGGGACTCTTCGGCTTCCGCGCTCCCGCCGAGTTCGGCGGCCACGAGTCCGACCTGCTCACGATGGGGATCGCCACCGAGGAGATCGCGCGCGGCGACTTCGGCGCGACCTACGGCATCCAGCTTGCCGGGCTCGCGGGCGAGATCATCGGCAAGAACGGCAGCGACGAGGTCAAGCGGCGCTGGCTGCCGCCCACCGTGCGCGGCGAGGCCATCGTCTCGATCGCGCTGACCGAGCCGACCGTCGGCTCCGACGCCGCCAACCTCGCGTGTCGCGCCGTCCGCGAGGGCGAGGAGTACGTGATCACCGGTGAGAAGTCCGGGATCAGTCTGGCCATGGTCGCCGAGGCCGCGATGGTGTTCGCCAAGACCGACGTCGCCGCCAAGGCGCGCGGGGTCACCGCGTTTCTCGTCCCGCTCGATCGACCGGGCGTGTCGCGGAGCGGGCTGCGCGACATGGGCACCCGCGCGATGGGACGGGCCGTGCTCTCGTTCGACCACGTGCGCGTGCCGCTCTCGCACCGGCTCGGGGCCGAGGGCTCGGGCTTCTACCAGGTCATGCAGGGGTTCGACTACAACCGGGTGATCATCGCGCTCGCCGCCCTCGGCGCCGCCCAGGTCTCGCTCGAGGAGACGATGGCGTACGCGAAGGAGCGCAAGGCGTTCGGCCGTCCGCTCGTCCAGTACGAGGGCGTGTCGTTTCCCATCGCGGAGGCCGCCACCCACATCGACGCCGCGCGTCTGCTCTGCCACCGCGCGCTGTGGCTGGCCGATCACGGCCAGCCCTACACGAAAGAGTCGGCGATGGTGAAGTGGTGGGGACCGCGCCTGGCCGTCGAGACCATCCACCAGTGCCTGCTCTTCCACGGCCACTACGGTTACACCGCCGAGCTGCCGTTCGAGCAGCGCATGCGCGACGTGATCGGGCTCGAGATCGGCGACGGCACCGCGGAGGTCATGAAGATCATCGTGGCGCGCGAGCTGATGGGGCGCGAGGCCCTGCCGTATTGAGCGCGGCCCGCCGCACGTTCAAGACCTTCACGCTGCGCGACCGTCCCGAGCTGGAAGACGAGTTCGAGCGCCTGTCGAAGGAAGGGTGGCCGACCTTCATGCGCCAGCGCGACGAGCTGGGCCTCGGGGAATACTGGCCCAAGCTCTTCGGCGATTTCGCTGACTGGCAGTTCTTCGTCTGCGACAGCTTCGATCGCGTGGTGGCCGGCGGTCACACCATCCCGTTCGTGTGGGAGGGCAGGCCCGAAGATCTGCCCGAGAACATGGCTTCGATCCTGGAGCGCGCGGTGAGTGCGCGAGGCGCGCAGCGGCGCCCGACGGCCCTCTGCGCCCTGGGTGCCCTCGTCGGCGCCGAGCAGCGTGGTCAAGGATTGAGCCGGCTGATCCTCGAGACCATGCGGTCGATGGCCGCGCACTGGAAGTTCGACGCGCTGGTGGCCCCGGTGCGTCCCACGCTGAAGAGCGCCTATCCGCTCACCCCGATGGAGCGCTACGTGCGCTGGACCGACGAGGAGGGGTTACCGATCGACTCGTGGATGCGCGTTCACGCGCGGCTCGGCGGCGAGGTGGTGCGGACGATGCCACGCGCGATGGTGATCGCGGGCACCGTGAGGCAGTGGGAGTCGTGGACGGACATGCGATTCCCGGACAGCGGATCGTACGTGGTGCCCGGCGCGCTCCAGCCCGTCGCCATCGATCGCGAGCGTGACGAGGGACGGTATGAAGACCCGAACGTGTGGATGCTCCATCGACTTTGAAGGGGAACGTATGAACACAGCGCTTCCGCGGTGGGGGGTGTCGGGGAGGAGCGGCGCTCGCTCCCCCCGACGTCAATCATGAACCTGAATCTTCAGGGCAAGACCGTGATCGTGACGGGGGCGGGGTCGAACATCGGGCGCGCGATCGCGCTGGCCTTCGCGCGTGAACGCGCCAACGTGGTGGTCGCCGAGATCGACGAGGGCCAGGGCGCCAAGACCGCGAGCGAAGCGACCGGCCTCGGCGCGACGGCGATCGCCCTGCGTACCGACGTGACCCGCTGGGAGAGCGTGCAGGGGACGGTGCGCGCGGTCGAGGAGAAGTTCGGCCGCGTGGACGTGCTCGTCAACAACGTGGGCTGGACGCGCGACGCGCTGTTCGTCGAGAAGACCCGCGATGAATGGGAGCGCGAGGTCCAGATCAACCTGTGGGGCATGATCAACTGCACCCGCGCGGTGCTCGACGGCATGATCGCGCGCAAGGGCGGCGCGATCGTGAGCATGGGCTCGGACGCCGGCCGCATGGGCGAGTTCCGCGAGGGCGTCTACGGCGCCTGCAAGGCCGGGGTGATCGCGCTCAGCAAGAGCATCGCCCGCGAGGTCGGCAAGTTCGGCATCCGCCTGAACGTCGTGTGTCCGGGCATGACCATGCCCAAGAGCGACGACGACATCGGCGAGCTGTCGATGTGGAACGCCCAGGAGAATCGCGCCTGGCGGACGCCGGACATGCAGGCGCGCATCGCCAAGGCCTATCCGCTCCGCCGCGTGGCCACGCCCGAGGACGTCACCGGCGCCGTGGTCTTCCTCGCCTCGGACGCCGCCAGCTTCGTGACCGGGCAAACGCTTAGCGTCAGCGGCGGCTACACGATGATGTGAAGCAGATCGATGAAAAGGGTCGATCTGCGAGCGTGGAGATGATCGAGACAGATCTGACGGCGGAACGAATTCGCGCCAACACGGCCGCCGGGTACTGGCGGAACGAGACGGTCGACGTGTATCTCGACCGGTGGGCGCGCGAGCGGCCGGACAAGACGGCGGTCGTGGATGCGAGCGGGCGGCTCACGTGGTCTCAGCTCGCGCGGACGGTCGAGCGTGTCGCCTATGGCCTCGCCGATCAGGGGATCGGCGCGGGCTCGGTCATCTCCTGCCAGCTGCCGAACTGGACCGAGTTCGTGGTGCTGGCGCTGGCCGCGACCCGGCTCGGAGCGATCCTGAACCCGATCCCGCCGACGTACCGGGCCAACGAGCTGCGCTTCATCCTCGAGACGCTGGAGGCGCAAGCCCTGGTCGTCCCGCAGCGCTTCCGTAACTTCGACTACGTCGAGATGGTCGAGGGGCTGCGCGCCGGCGCGCCCCGGCTCGAGCGCGTGTGGATCGCGCGCGGCACGCCCGGACGCGACATGCTGCCGTTCGCCGCGCTGCTCGACACCGCGTGGGAGACGCGCGCGGGGCGGCGTCCGCTGGCCGGGACCGACCCCAACGCGGTGTCCGAAGTCATCTTCACCTCGGGGACCACCGGCGAGCCCAAGGGCGTCATGCACACGTCGAACACGGTGCTGTCCATCATCTATCCGTTGATCGAGCGCCTGGCCTTCAGCGAGCGCGACGTCACGCTCATGTCATCGACGTTCGGCCACCAGACCGGCTTCCTCTACGGCTACAACATGACCGTGCTGCTCGGCGGCACCGGGGTCTGGCTCGACGTGTGGAACGCGGAGGAGGCCGCGCGGCTGATCGCGGCCGAGCGCGTGACGTTCACGATGGGCGCGACCCCGTTCGTCCAGGATCTGACGTCGACCCCGGCGCTCGAGCGTCACGACGTCTCCTCGCTCCGCGTGTTCATCTCCGCCGGCGCGCCGATCCCCCGCAAGCTCGTGGAGGACGCGCGGAGCCGGCTCGGGTGCGCGATCTCCGCGGGGTGGGGGATGACCGAGAACGGCTGCGTGACCTGCAACGGGCTCGACGATCCCGACGAGAAGGTCTTCGGCACCGACGGCGCGCCGCTGCCGGGCATGGAGGTCGCAATCGTCGACGACGACGGCGCCCCGGTGCCGCCCGCGAGCGAAGGCAACCTGCTCGTGCGCGGACACTCGCAGTTCGTCGGTTACTGGAAGCGTCCGCAGTTCACCCGCGAGGCCCACACGCCCGACGGTTGGTTCAAGACCGGCGACCGCGGCGTGATCGATGCCGGCGGCTACCTCTCGATCACCGGGCGCTCGAAGGACCTGATCATCCGCGGCGGCGAGAACATCTCGGCCTTCGAGGTCGAGAACGTGCTGTTCACGCATCCGAAGATCGCGGGCGTGGCGCTGGTGGCCATGCCCGATCGGCGGCTGGTCGAGCGCGCGTGCGCGTTCGTGATCCCGCGGCCGGGCCCGGCCCCCACCCTCGCCGAGCTGGTGGAATACCTCGAGGCTCGGAAGCTCGCGCGCCACAAGTTCCCGGAGCGGCTCGAGCTGGTGAGCGAGTTCCCCATGACGCCGAGCGGGAAGGTCCAGAAGTACCGGCTGCGCGAGGTCATCGCCGCGAAGCTCCTG